>JAPYWX010000075.1 GCA_028276145.1 Spirochaetota bacterium | reverse complement strand
TATTAATAATTCTATTGTAATTCATGATGAAAGAGTGATATCTTTGAATGTTAAGGCTAAAGATATTGATAGGCTTGAGATTCTTTTAGAAGGGATATATCAAAATGATATTGAGAAGGTTTTTGATTCGTTGAAAGAGAATGTAGAGAAATTATCACTTAAGCCAAAGAATTTTGTTGAGTACCCTTGGGATTTGGTTTATCTCAATACTTTTTTGATGGAAAAAGATTTTGAGCTTATTAAGAGGGGATTGAAAGATCACCTTTTTATTGAGCCTTCAAACTTAGGTATTGACATAGAGGGTGATAAGGAACTAGTGATTGTTTCCAATAGAGCGAAGATTTCTAAGAATGTTTTTATCGATGTTACGAATGGACCTGTTTTTATTGATGAGGACGCACAAATAGGACCTTTCACATTGATTGAGGGAGCTAGTTATATAGGTAAAAAAACAAAGGTAAGTCAAGCTAGGTTGAGAGAAGGAACAAATATAAGGTACTTGTGTAAGGTTTCGGGTGAAGTTGAGGAATCAATTATTGATTCTTTTTCTAATAAAAACCATGAAGGTTTTTTAGGGCATTCTTATGTTGGGCAGTGGGTTAATATCGGGGCTATGGCAACAAACAGTGATCTCAAGAATACCTATGACAATGTTAAAGTCTTTATTGAGCCGAGGAAGGTTGTTGATACCGGTTTGCTTAAGGTTGGTTGCTTTATAGGGGACTTTTCTAAAATCGGTATCGGTGTGTTAATAAACACTGGTACTATGATAGGGTTAGGGGCTAATGTGTTTTTTGAAGGTGAGCTTGTAAGAAAGTATGTTCCTAACTTTGCTTGGGGTGGCAAAGAACCCTACAAAAAATTCCCTTTTGACAGATTCATATCAATGGCTAAAACAATGTTTTCAAGGAGAGGCAAGGAATTCCCAAAAACTCTTGAAGAGCTACTAACAAGAATTTATAATAATTCTTAATCTAATACGATTATAATAGGTGTTGGAGGGATAGGTGGATAACTTCATAGGGATTGGGTTTTCTAGGTTGTATTGTGAGGAGGATAACGTTATGTATGATAAAATTGATATAACTATTAAGAGTGATGAGGAGTTTTTTAAGGTTGTGGATGAGTTTGTCAATGAAGGAAAGTACTTTTTTATTAAGTTTTTTGGTATTTCTGAGGAGATAGAGAGAAGGTTGAATTACATAATAACAAAGATATTTTCAAAGTATAATCGCGAGGATTTGGCCGATATTATCTATACTTGTGTTAAGGAACTTGTTTTGAATGCCAGTAAGGCAAACATAAAAAGGGTTGTTTTTGAGGAAAACGATATAGACTTGGATGATGAAAAGAGTTTTATTGAAGGGATGCTAAAATTCAAAGAGGAATTGTCTGAGGCTAAGTTGCCCAAATATATAAAGGAGTTGAACAAAAGAGGCTTGTATATAAGTGTTGCTTTTTATCACTCTCCTGATGGAGTTAGAATAGAGGTCGTTAATAACGTTTCTATGACCAAGTTTGAGGATAAGAGGATAAGGGAAAAGCTCAAGAAGGCAATGCAGTATGATGATATTTCACAGTTTTATTTAGAGCAGGGGGATGAGCTTGAAGGTGCTGGTTTGGGTATAGCTTTGATAGTTATGTTGCTTAAAGGTGTTGGAGTTGACCCTGCTCTTTTTAGGATATCTGGACCGGGAAAAGATTATGTAATGGCTAGAATAGAGGTACCTCTGACAGATAAATATGTTAGCGTAAGAGAGAGTAATAGAGTTTTAGCGTGAGTTTACTAAGAATCTTGTTAGCCAGAAGTCAGCTTCTTCAGGTAGCACTTTTCTTACTTTAAATAGAGTTTTTATTGCTTTGTCTTTATTCCCTAAAGCATAATCACACCTTGCAATGTATATCATTATTTCGGCTTCAAGTTCATCGTATCCGCTTCCTTCAATTTGACTTAAAAGTTCTTCAAAGTCTTTTTTAGCGCTTTGGTATTTGCCTTTTGTAAATTTTAAAGATACCACTTCTTTTATTTTATTTCTTATTTCACTATCGTCAACAATTGGTACTTGAGTGTACGGAATGTTAGTAACTTGTGATGTCATAGGTTTTCCTATCTCTTTGTTTGTTTCTTTGAGTGTAGATTGAATTGTTGGTAAGGGTTCTGAATAGGATACGTTAGTTTGAATGTGTGTTGTTTGCAATGCTTGAATGCTTGAAGGTTTTGTCTCTTGGGGTTTGGTGTTAGCAGATTCAAATTTCTGGGGTATAATCTCTTGAGGTTTTGCTTCTGGGGTTTTGAATTCTACTGGTGTTGTTTGGCTTGAGATAGTGATGAATATGCTGTTTTTCTCTTTTGAGTAGTATAGGTTTGTTATGTTTTTGAGAAAGGGAATTACGATGTATATGAATTCTCTGTTTTTGGGTATAGCGTCTATGAATATAGTTTCTTCCTTAGGTAATGAGGCTATGGGAGATAGATTTTCTAGTTTTCCATCAAAGTTTGTACCTACTTTGTAGACTAGATAGCCATCGATTCCTTCTATTTTATCCCATGATACAATAACGTTACCAAAATCTTCAAAAGTTGTGTTGACTTTCGGCAATGGTATGAAAAATACGAATGATAGTGAATAGTTTTGTTCCGATGCGAATTCTATTATATCGTTTGTGCCGTTGTTTTCAAAAACGATATAATAGTTGGTGCCTACGGAAGGGTTTGTGTCGTAATAGTATAGGTAATCGTTTTTGTATGTTAAGGTACTTCCTTTGAATGTTCCTATTTTTGTTGCGTAGTTTGTTAATAAGTTTTGATTGCTTACTAGTACTCGGCTTCGGTAAATAGAAAAAATTTTGTTTGTGTCAGATGTTTTCCATCTTACGAAGATTTTGTCATTTTCAATACCGTATGATATTAATGATACTGCTTGAGCAAAAAGAAAATTCGGAATTCCTAAGAATATTACAGAAATCAAGGTATATATGAATTTTTTCATACAGAAATTATCGTAATGGCAATCTCTTACCTTCAAATATTATATTAATGATTTTGAAGAAACTCATTTAGCAGGGAGGCGTAGCCTCCCTGGTAGTAAAATTTTTTACAAGAAAGGTTCAATCTCAGCAAGCTTTAAGAAGCTCGGCGAGCTTTAAGCTCGGCGAGCTTTAAGCTCCTAGGGTAGTTTCTTTACTGCGTATATCTCAAAGGTATCGCCTAGATTTTTTATTTTCTGGTATAAGCTTACGAGTGGAAGAAGGAATTTATTATTTGTTACTCTTTCGGGGTGGAATCCGGTATTTATTATTCTTGCGATTCTAAAATTATTTCTCTGTAGTAAGTTTGTTAATCCTTTTACTGAGAATTCGTATAGGTGGTCTTCGGGAATGATTGAATAGTAATTCTCTGGTTTTAGTGATGCTGTGAACCCGTTGCCGTTTGGGGTTGATATTGCTAGTATTCCTCCATACTTTAGCATCTTCCAAACTTTATTCAGTACTTCTCTGACATTTGGCATGTGTTCTATTACAAAAAACATCGTTACTACATCAAATTTTTCATCTGTTTCGTACTCTAGGAAATCTCTTATTATTACGTCTTCTCTTACGCTTTCTGGTAATATGTGTAGAATGTGTGTGTTGAAGTCTATGCCTTTTACTTTAAAGCTTCTAGATTTCGCTACTTCCAGGAATATTCCGCTACCACACCCTATGTCAAGCAATTTCCTATTTTTGAGTGATTTGACTAAGTTTCTGACATAGCAACCATCGCAGCTATTAGAATTACATCCTTCGCATTCACTTTCTCTTAGAAGTAGGTTTTCAATTATCTCTATTCTTCTTGTTGCTATTTTCTTTATGTTGTCTACATCTTGTTGGATGTCTTTACCGTGTCTTTTCTTATACCTTTCAGAAAAATAATTTTCGTTGTAAACTGTTTTTATCTTTTCGTAGTATTCGTTAGGGTTTTCTCTTTGTAAAGTATTACACTTTCTACACTTAAGTAGGTTTTCATGTACCTTTATTAGGTGATTCGAATCGCAGGCTATACAGTTCATGCTGAGAACTTTTTATATAGAGAATTTATTTTCTCTATTCCTCTTTCTATTGTTCTGTTGTCTGCTGCAAATGATAGCCTAAAGTGAGTGTTTCTTTCTGAGAAAACATCGCCGGGTATTATTAAGATACCTTCTTTTACGCATTCTTCTACGAATTCTTTAGGTGGTATCCTTAAGTTCTTAGGTGATGGGAAAATATAGAATGCTCCTTCTGGTTTGACTATGTTAAAGTTTTCTTTTAGTCCTTCGTATACAATGTCTCTTTTTTCCTTGTATGCTAGTATGTATTCTGACATATCTACATCTAGAGCTTTTAGTGCTGCATATTGGGCGAAAGAAGGGGCACAAACAAAGGTATATTGCTGAAGCTTTATCATCTCTTTTATTATCTCTTTTGGTCCTAGAGCGTAGCCTATTCTCCATCCTGTCATTGCGTATGTTTTTGAGAATCCCCCTAGTAATATTGTTTTTTCGGGGTATATTGATGATATTGAGAAGAATTTACCATCGTATATGAATTCATCGTATATTTCATCAGATATGACTAGTAAGTCGTATTTTTTAGCTATTTCGTAGATGGTTTCTATGTCTTCTTTTGTTAGAACCTTACCTGTTGGGTTTGCTGGTGAGTTTATTATTATAGCTTTTGTCTTTTCAGTTATTGCTGCTTCTATGGATTTCTTTTTGTTTGATAATGAAAAATCTGGGTAAGTGTCCACGATTACAGGTTTACCACCAAATAGGTTAGTTAAGTGCTTATACATCACAAAGTAAGGGTCAAAGAAGACAACTTCATCTCCGGGGTTAAGGATTGCTAGTAGTGCTAGAGTTAAGCCACCTGAAACGCCTGATGTTATCATACATTCGTCAACGGTGTATTTTGTTCCTCTTTTTCTGTTGACAAATTCAATGACTTTTTCCCTCAGTGGTTCAATTCCTTGGGTGACAGTGTACTTATTTAATCCATTGTTTATTGCTTTTATTGCTTCTTCCTTTATGGTATCAGGAATGTCAAAGTCTGGTTGGCCAATGCTTAGATTTATAGGGTCTTTTATCTTCAGTGCCAAATCAAACACTTTCCTTATACCAGACGAATCAACTATCTTGCTTTTGTCTGATATGAAATCTTTTATGTCCTTCATGAAGAAATTATAATATTTGTTAGTTGAGTGTTTCTAATTCTACATTTTCAATACGAGTGCTATTTAGCACAATGTGCTATTAAGCACAAGGTGCTGTTTAGCACCTATTTAGAACTTTTTGAAAACTCGGAAATATTATCTATAATATTATAAACCAACTCTTAGGGAGGAGAGATGAATTCGGTAATAAGCTATTTAATCTACTTTCTTTTCTTCTTGGTTTTTACATTGGCACCTATAGATATAGCATTGAATATTAAAATCTCGGGGTTTAACCTAAGATTAGGGTTTTTAGCAATGGTTATACTTATGGTATTGTTAGGAACAGTAATAGCTAAAGATATAATACTTAAGAAGCAGAAATTAACTTTACCACTGTATTTAATTTTGCTATTAGTTGTAGCAGTGATAAACCTGTTATTTGTTCCTAATTCTGTGTATATACCTAGGGGGCTAGTATATGCACTTACTTTACTTTTATTTGTATTTTTGATTTCGTTTTCAGTCAACACAAGGGAGTACATATCACTAGAAAAGATTGTTGATATTTATGTCTTTTCGTTTTTGTTACATGCTTTGCTGGGGGCTGTGCAGTTTATACTTTTCTATGGCTTTGGTATAAACTTCTTTATGCCGCAGCTTGGTAGAATTAATGGTCTAACATACGAGCCTTCGTACTATGTAACATACTTGGTACCTGGAACAATACTAATAACGCTAATGGCTCTATTCCTAAATGAAAAAAGAGGAAGAATGATTTTTTATTCCTTAACTGCTTCTTTAATGCTCTTGGTACTTATCTTCTCAACATCGAAGCTAGGCATAGTTGAGTCAGTAACAGTAATACTGTTAGCAATTTTGGTAGGTGTATTCTTAAAACTTTTCAAAGTTTTGAAAGAGGTGAATTTGAAAAGAAATGTCTCATACTTCGTAGCTTTTACAGTGTTTTTTGCTGCTATTTTCTATGTATCAGGTAACATAGGTAGTATTGTCAACTTTTTATTTCCTGGCAAAGGAGAGGAAAGAATTTCTTACCTAGAAAAGGCAGAAAAGGTACTTGCTTCGTCAAAAGAGACATCTTTTGATATGAGGTTAAGTCAGTTCAAAGAGACTCTAGGGATAGCTTTAGAGAATCCTTTGTTAGGTAAGAGTTTGGGGGGTGTGGCACCTTATAGGGCACTCAAGAATGGTATGAATCCCAAAAATAACGATGATGTAAAGCAATTTGAAGGAATGAACATATTTGCTGAGATGTTAGCAGGGTTTGGAATAATAGGGTTTCTCTTGATGCTAGGTTTCATAATATTGATATCATACGATGGTGTGAGGTTAGGCATAAAAGCATTAGCTTCGAATTACAGAGTAAGTATTATTCTCATAGGGCTAGTTTTAGGGTTTTTGCTAGAACTATTTTTCCTGATGTTTAATCAAAATGTTCTGAGACTGTATCTATGGAATCACATAACTCTATTGGCACTGGCTATTGAAAAAGCAAGATATGAGTATACTTCAGATTAGATATTCCCGAAAACATCTTTGAAGTAGGGTAGTTTGCTATCTTTTGGGGATAATATAACTTTTTCTATGCCGAACTCTTGTAGGTTCCAGTTTATGTTTATTGTTGGGTCATTCCATATTATACCTTTGTCGTATTCGGGGTAATAAAAGTCTGTGGTTTTGTACATTACATCGGCTACATCTGAGATAGCAACGAACCCGTGAGCAAAGCCTTCAGGTATGTAAAACATCTTCATGTCATCATCAGAAAGAATGACACCATAATATTTGCCAAAAGTTGGTGATTCTCTTCTTAGGTCAACAGCTACATCAAATATTTTTCCTCTAATGGCTCTAACTAGTTTACCTTGTGGGTGTGGTTCCTGATAATGAAGTCCTCTAACGACTCCCTTAATAGACCTAGAGTGATTGTCTTGTACGAAATTTATTTTTTTCCCATAAAACTTAAAGAAAATTTCATCAAACTCTTTCTGATTCCAAGCCTCTAAGAAGAAACCCCTATCATCTCTAAAAACCTTTGGAACTATGATGATTAAATCTTTTATTGGTGTCTCAATAACTTCAAATTTTGCCATAACCACCTCCTACTCAAAGACATCTCCAACTTTAACTCTATAACCATTAACAAA
>JAPYWX010000074.1 GCA_028276145.1 Spirochaetota bacterium | reverse complement strand
CATAAAAGAAGCACTAGAATATATAAAAAAGAACAAAGATAAATTATTTGACTCTGAAGTAGTCAATGCTCTCGAAAGATATATTTACAAAAACTACTGATTTATCTTCATAACTTCAACAAATGCTTCCTGAGGTATGCTAACATTTCCTATCATTTTGAGTTTCTTCTTACCTTCTTTTTGCTTTTCTAAAAGTTTCCTCTTTCTTGTGACATCACCACCGTAGCACTTTGCTGTAACATCTTTCCTTAGAGGCGCAATATCTTCTCTTGCTATCACTTTACTACCTATTGCTGCTTGTATAGCTATGGGGAACAAGTGCCTAGGTATAAGCTTCTGAAGCTTCCTGACGAGTTCCCTACCCTTGTACACTGCTTGATCCCTATGCACCAAAAACGAAAGAGCATCAACAGGTTTACCATTAACCAATATATCAAGTTTGACTATATCAGATTCCCTATAGCCTATGAATTCATAGTCCATCGAGGCATAGCCCGAAGTAGCACTCTTTAGATTATCGAAAAACCCATATATCACTTCTGAAAGAGGCATTTCGTATTTTATCTCTACTCTCTTACTGTCAATGTAACTCATACTTTTCTGAATAGCTCTCTTATTCTGCATTAACTCCATAACATCACCTATGTAGGTCTCAGGTACAATTATAGTAACTAAGGCATATGGCTCTTCAATAGAATCAATCTTTGTAGGGTCAGGCATCTCTAACGGATTCTCAACATATACAACCTCACCATTCTTAAGGTTAACTTTATACTTTACGGTAGGTATGGTACTTATTACTGATACACCGAACTCAGTTTCCAACCTTTCCATAACTATTTGCATGTGTAGTAGTCCAAGGAAGCCACACTTGAAACCCATACCCAGAGAAATTGAGTTAACAGGCTCAAAAACAATTGAAGCATCTGTAAGCTTTAGCTTCATCATCACCTCTTTAAGGTCGTTGAAATCCTGATTCTCGGTTGGGAAGATACAGGCGAAAACCATAGGTTTCGGCTCTCTATATCCTGGCAACGGCTCCTTAGTAGGATTTGAAGAAAGAGTTATGGTATCGCCAACAGTGAAATCTGATATTGACTTTATGTTTCCTATTAGGTATCCAACTTCACCAGCTCCAAGCTCTTCCTTCTTTATGAACTTCAATGCCATGTACCCCAATTCTTCTACCTTATACTTTTTCTGACCACCCATAAAGAGTATTTCGTCCCCCGGTTTCACAACACCATCAAACACTCTAATTTTTGCAACTACTCCCTTGTAGTTATCGTAGAACGAATCAAAAACCAAAGCTTTTAAAGGAAGGTTAACATCCCCCTTCGGGGGTGGTATCCTAGCAATTATAGCCTCTACAAGTTCCTCTATTCCCGTTCCATTCTTCGCACTTATCAGTATTGCATCATCTGCCGGAATACCCAATTCCTTCTCTATCTCCTCCTTCGTAGCCTCAATATTCGCATTCGGAAGGTCTATCTTGTTTATGACAGGTAATATTTCTAAACCTTCCTCCATAGCCAAAAGGAAATTTGTTATCGTCTGTGCTTGAACCCCCTGAGTTGCATCAACTAGTAGAATTACACCTTCGCATGCCTTCAAAGCTCTCCTAACCTCATAATTGAAATCTATGTGACCAGGAGTGTCAATGAGGTTTAGAAGATACGTATTCCCATCCTTTGACCTGTATTCAAAAGTTGCTGACTGAGCTTTGACAGTTATACCATGCTCTCTCTCAACAGGCATGAAATCAAGAGCCGGCGTATCACTATCACTTTTTTCCTTAACTCCCCCTACCTCCAAAAGCCTATCAGCTAAAGTTGATTTGCCATGGTCTATATGTGCAATTATAGAAAAGTTCCTTATCCTACTCTTGTCAAACATTGTAATTAATTTTATATGTAATAGCTCTCGTTTAACATCTTTGTGTTCATGCTCAAAAGTCCTCAAACCAACTTATCAAGCTTTCTTAAGAATCAATATAAACAAAACTCTTTTCCAATATATTAAGAGAGGCACAGCCTCTCTTTAAAAACATAACTAGAATTCCAGCAGAATTTGTCAGAATTTTCCTACTCAACTGTAACACTCTTTGCCAAATTCCTAGGCTTATCAACATCTAGCCCCTTAGTAGAAGCAACATAGTAGGCGAATAACTGCAATGGAATAACATTGATAATTGGTGACAATGGCTCAATTACATAAGGAACTTCTATAGTATAGTCAGCTATCTTACTTACCGTCGTATCATTTTCATTAACTATAGCAATAACTTTCCCATGCCTTGCTTTAACCTCTTGGATATTACTAACAACCTTATCGTAGACAGAATGTTTAGTGGCGATTACTACCACTGGCATGTTCTCATCTATGAGTGCTATGGGACCATGTTTCATCTCACCAGCTGAATAACCTTCAGCATGTATATACGAAATTTCTTTGAGTTTCAGTGCGCCTTCGAGTGCTACAGGATAGTTATATCCCCTACCTAGATATATAAAGTTCCTATAGTTAGAAAATTTTTTAGCAAGCTCCTGAGTAACTTTGTTTGTTTTTTGGAGAGTATATTCAACAAGTTCAGGTAGTTCTTTCAAAGAACTCACTATTTCCCTACCCTCGAATATCCCTAATTTTTTCTTTCTACCGACCATTACGCTCAGCATTACAAGAGCAACCAACATATTTGTAAAAGCTTTTGTTGAGGCAACTCCTATCTCAACTCCAGCATGTATATATATTCCCATTCCCGTTTCTCTTGCAATAGTACTACCAACCACATTGATTATACCCATTGTAATAGCTCCCTTTCTCTTAGCCTCTCTCAACGCCTCA
Organism: Spirochaetota bacterium; assembly: GCA_028276145.1. Lineage (GTDB taxonomy): Bacteria > Spirochaetota > Brevinematia > DTOW01 > DTOW01 > JAPYWX01. The sequence goes on along the minus strand of JAPYWX010000074.1, from coordinate 4,516 downwards.
AGAGTATCCATTGTTTCACCTGATTGGCTTATAGCCACTACTACGTCTCTCTGGCTAACTATTGGGTTTCTGTACCTGAATTCAGAGGCAAAGTCGACCTCAGCCGGCATCCATCCAATATTCTCCATGAGGTACTTACCAATCATACCAGCATGATAAGCAGTACCACACCCTATGAAAGTAAACTTCTTAACCTTGTGGATTATCCCCTCTAACTTTGAAATACCACCTAACTTCACATATCCCTCATCCTCAAGTAACCTACCCCTTATACAGTTTTCTATAGCAGTAGGCTGTTCGAATATCTCTTTTAGCATGTAATGGGGATATCCTTTCTTGTCCATTTCCTCAACTTCCCAGTCAATAACAAAGACATCCTTTTTGATGTTTTTACCTGAGAAACTAATAGTTTTTATTCCATCAACTTTAACAATTGCAATCTCACCATCATCAAGATATACAACATTTTTTGTATGCTTTACTATAGCGTTTATATCAGAAGCAACAATATTTTCGTTATCACCTATACCTATCACTATTGGGCTACCTTTCCTTATAGCTATTATCTTATCAGGCTCATCCGCATAAAACAACACTACACCAAAAGTTCCACTAAGTTCCTGAACACTAAGGATTACAGCATCCTCCAAAGAATTACCCTCTTTCATGTGCTCTTCTATAAGGTTAGCTATCACCTCAGTGTCAGTCTGACTATAGAATGTGTACCCTTTCCTGAGCAACAACTCTTTCAAATCAGCATAGTTTTCTATAACTCCGTTGTGTACAAGCACTATTTTGCCATTATTACTTATGTGAGGATGAGTATTAGGAACTGTTATACCTCCGTGCGTTGCCCACCTCGTGTGACCTATAGCTATACCTTCAATATCACTGAAATCAATCCCCTTTATTTTCTCCTCTAGATTGGAAATCCTACCAACTTCTTTGTACAGTTCAACTTTACTATTTCTCAGAACAGCAAATCCTGCAGAGTCATAACCTCTATACTCAAGCTGCTTAAGTCCCTCAATAACAACCTCTACAGGATTAGAGCTAACACCTACATACCCCACTATTCCACACATTTGCCACCCTCAAAATCAATGATTTAATGATATAAAATTCTAATTTAACTTCTATTCTATTAGAAAATTCAAATGAGCTATTCCCTCTCGTGTTCATAACACTTTTTTAACAAAATCTTTTAAGAGTGCAGAGATGTTTTGCATCTCTCCGATAAAAACAGGCAAGGTGCTTAACAGAACCTTCCTATTGAATATTCTTAACTTTAGAGTGAAGAGATACGATAGGCATCTCTTCAGATGATTAGGTTAGATCAGGTGCTTTAAGCACCTTCTTAATTAAGTTCCTGGGCACGTTTTTGACAAAAAACAGGGTATTAGGATGCATAGCATCCCAACATTAAAAAGGGCGGGGTGCTTAGTAGCACCTTATTAACTTATAGCATAGGTGCTTAAAACACCTCGTGCTAAAAGCACCTCGTGCTAAAAGCACTTTGTGCTAAAAGCACTTTGTGCTTAAAGCACTTTTTAAATAATTCTTTGTAAAAAATCAGGCTAAGCCTGTTTTTAAAAATAATTCTCAAACAATTGTTAAATACTTGTATTTAGATTACTGATACGAAGAAGGTGACATTTCCTCTAATTCCTTATTTACCTCTTCGTCACTAACCTTAGGCTTTTTAGAAAAGATAACAAAGAGAATCGATGAAATTAATAAAAATGTACCAACTACTCCGTAGACCAAAATCATCTGGTAAAAGTTGGAATGCCAAATTACAAACCCACCAACTAACCCTATATTTGCAATCACCAGAGGAACAACTAGAGCCCAATTCCTAAAAGTAACACTATAGTTTATTAACAAAAATGACAACCCCATAGGGATGAACGCCAAAGTGAAAGGGAAAACCAAAGGTTTAGCTTCTAGATACCTATAGCCAAATATCATTAATATTACATCACTAAATACAGCAATTATTCCCAAATAAACTAAACACGCAAAAAATGACAAAGCTATACCCTTCATCAGAGCATTCACACTTGCCCTATACCCCCTTTTGTGATAATCATCTATCATTCTTGGTAAAACAACATAAGAAACTGGTATTATAACAAACAAAGTAGCCTTAGCAATCGTTGAAGCTATAGCGAACATATCTGTTTGAGCCTCCTCAAAATACCTTCTAACAAAAAGAAGGTCAGCATAGTTAAGAACACTGTAAAGAACATTCATAATAACTATAGGTACGAGAGAAACGAATTGAGCCAAATCAAACTTCAATTCAGCTTTGTATTCCTCAAAATTGGAAGACAACCTCGTTATCAAGCTAGTTAGTATGAATGAAAGCATTATAGCTATGACCATGGATGCAGTAGCTCCTATATACCCATTCCAAACCTTTATTAGTGGGTAAGTCAAAATAAACCTCAAAAATGGATACGAAAACGAGATAATACCAAGTGATAAAAACATCTTCATAGACTGGAAAAGTGAAGAAGTTATACTTGAAAGATAAGTAAACACAACTATTATAGCAGCCAAAATTATCACAAAAACGCTATCAACATTTATAAACTGTGCCAAAACCCCATAGAGAGGATATAAAAGTATCAACACTACTGCCATTACAATGTATGTAAGCAATGTAAACTTATACGAAAAGTATATTGCTTTAGCACTTTCGCCTTTAGATATCATGTCAGAGGTAACTCTAACACCGAACATCCTAAATCCTATAGCCATAGTACCAAGAATGTTTACTATCCCGTTTATTGACATTATAGCACCGTAATGACCTGCTGGCAAAGTCCTAGTATATATTATGTTCACCAAAAAAGCAAACAAATTTCCTATAACCGTGAATAATGTCAAAACAAGCGAATCAAAATAAAACCTGTCACTTTTCAATTTAAAAAATATGTCTGAAATAAAAAACTTCATTAGTGTACTCCTGTTGAACCGAATCCCCCCTCACCCCTTCTTGTTTGGGAAAGTTCCTCCACTACTTCTACCTCCACTCTTTCAAACTTTGATATAACCATTTGAGCTATCCTCATACCGTTTTTTATAACGAAAGGTTCTTTACCTAGGTTTATGAGAATTACCTTTACCTCACCACGGTAATCAGGGTCAATTGTCCCCGGGGAATTCAAAACCGTAACTCCGTGATTTATTGCTAGGCCACTTCTAGGTCTTACCTGAGCTTCATAGCCATCAGGAAGTTCAATACTAATACCCGTAGGAACTAAAACCCTTTCACCTGGCATAAGTATAATATCTTTGTCTATACAGGCACACAAATCCAAGCCAGCCGAATGGTCAGTTTGATATTTTGGCAAAGTAACACCTTCCCTAAGTATCTTTACCTTAAGCATAGAAGTTTTATAATAACAGATGTTAGATACCTATTTCAAAAATGCTTAACCTTCTCACTCCAGAGTTTAGCACACATTGAAGCAAGCTCTCGCACTCTACCTATGTAATTTGCTCTCTCAGTAACACTTATAGCATTCCTAGCATCGAGAACATTGAATACATGTGAACACTTTATAACCATGTCATAAGCTGGGAAAACTAAGCCTTTGCTTATTAAGTTTTTTGCCTCAGCCTCAAACTTGTTAAACAGGTCAAAATACATTTCGACATCTGCTAACTCAAAATTGTACACAGAGTACTCATACTCAAAATATCTCTGTAAATCACCGTAAGTTAAATCTTTGTTCCACCTAAGGTCAAAAATATTATCAACGTCCTGTAGATACATCGCTATTCTTTCAGAACCGTATGTTATCTCTACTGGTATTGGGTCAAGTTGAATTCCCCCCACTGCTTGGAAATAGGTAAACTGTGTTATCTCCATTCCATTAAGCCACACCTCCCAACCGAGTCCCCAAGCTCCCAAAGTTGGCGACTCCCAATCATCGTGAACAAACCTTATATCGTTGTTTTTGACATCTATGCCTAGATAGCTCAGGCTCTCTAGATACAACTCTTGTATATTTATAGGTGAAGGTTTCATAATAACCTGGAATTGGTAATAGAAGCCTAACCTATTTGGATTCTGTCCATATCTACCATCTGTTGGTCTTCTACAAGGCTCGACGTAAGCCACATTCCAAGGCTTAGGCCCTATAACCCTAAGGAAAGTATCAGGATTAAAAGTACCAGCTCCAACTTCAAGGTCCCACCCTTCTCTTATTATACACCCCTTATCAGCCCAAAACTTTTTAAGATTAAAAAGAACATCCTGAAAATACATTCCTTTTCCCCTAAAATATTAATATACTTTATAACCTAAAGAACTGAAACCTTTCAACTTCATAGATTCATAGAGACTTTGACTTTCTACCCTTTCCAACTTTTTAATAAGAGCCGCTATTAGATACACAGTACTTAATTAAGAGAGTGCTATGAAGCACATTTAAGCATCTGAATAATTAAGGAAGTGCTATGAAGCACCCGTCACTTACTTGATTATTGAGAGGCTTTGCCT
>JAPYWX010000073.1 GCA_028276145.1 Spirochaetota bacterium | reverse complement strand
TATAATCAAAGAGACAGAATTTGGAATAGATATAATCGCTGGTGGGTCAGGTTTCACACAGCTTGCAAACCTTGATGATAGAGAGAGAAGAAGGTTTATAGAAGAGTTAAAAACTCTTTCTGAATATGATGTTGTAATAATAGACACTTCGGCAGGTATATCAAACAATGTTATATCCTTTGTTCTTGCTTCTCATGAGACGATAATAATCACAATGCCTGAGCCCACGGCTATAACTGACGCCTATGGAATAATTAAAGCTATTTTCACAGAGTCACTTAAAGTTTCATCAGACCTTAAATTGGTGGTCAATAGAGCTAAAACCATAGCAGAGGGCAAGAGGGTAGCTGATAGAATCGTTAGTGTGACTGGGCAGTTTTTGGGTATAAAGATGGAGAGCTTAGGAGTCATACCAGAAGACCCAATCGTTGAGGTAGCCGTTAGGAAACAGCAACCGTTTGTTATTTCGTTCCCGAATTCTCAAGCTGCTCTACATGTTAAACATATTGCTCAAAGACTTGAGAATATGAAGGTTCCCGACGAGGATAAAGGACTCAATAAGCTATTCCGCGTTCTCATGGGCAGATAGCTCTTTGTCTAGCTCGTCTAGAATTTCTATTATCTCTAAACTAAGTTTTTGGTTTTTACTTAAGTACTCCATAGCTTTTTCTTCTGAATTTTTGATTGAAAATTCTAGTGCTATTCTACCAGTCTCATGATATTCCTTGTGGATTTTTTCAAGTTTCACAAATGCTGGGATATTTGAGTAATTCTGTTTAACAGAATAGTACCACATACTTAAATCACATATTGTGTAATCACCTAGTTTTTCTAGTTCTTCTTTTGAGATATCTTTTTTAGATTCTATGTAATTTTCAACTCTTATGTTAAATAACATATGAGCTAATTTCGCTTGGAATATTTGTTTGCAATGTGATGTTGCTTTGAACCTTTTGAAAGTTTTTTCGTTTTGGTCTATTATGATTCCTAGTTTGCTCTCTGTTAGTTTATTTATTTCCTTTTGGGTAGCATTTAGGTCTTGTGCTAGTATTTCTAAAACCTTTATGTTTTGTGTGAGTGCTTCTTTCATTTCGTCTAGAGTTTTTATACTGGGTAGTAGTACCTCTGTGATTTCTGATAATCTTTTTCTTATGGTTTCGAGTTTTTCAAGGTTTTGGATTGATGTTCCTATGTTTGTGAATAGTTGTTTTAGATTTTCTTGAGAGTCTTTTGTAGGTAGTAATATTTTGTTTACATTCCCTCTCATTGTTTTGGTTTTTGAAGAGATGGTGTCGGATAGGCTACTTATTGATGTTGATAGTTTTCTTATTTCCTCTGCTATTACTGCGAAGCCTTTTCCGTATTCTCCTGCTTTTGATGATTCTATTAGTGCGTTCATGCTAAGCAATAAGGTCTGTTCGGATATCTCTTTTATGATATTTGATGTTTCTGAGATTTCCTCTATTTCTTTTATTAGTGGGTTTGACGAATTTACCACTTCTTCAAGCTGGTTGTTTATTGTTTCTAGCTTTGGTTTGGATGAACTGAAGGTATTTGAAAATGTACTGATTGCTTTTTCTATCTCAGGTAGTTCTTCATGTATTTTCATAACTGCTTTTAGTTTTTCTGCTAAGACGACTAAATTTTGTATTTGTGATTTTATATCCTCTTGCCTTTCCTTAATTGAATTTATTACATTTTCTAGCTTCCTGTTTACTTCTCTGTCTTTTGAGATTTCTGATATTAGTTTTGATGAGTTTTCTAGGAATGTTCTTAGTTTTGACATTAGAGACACTTTTAGCTCTTTGAGAGGTTCAAGTCCGGGTTGCTCTGGTATCTCTACATCAAAGTTGAATTTTGATAGTTCTTCTAAAATAGTTCTACTGGCTTCAGCTGTTTTTTCAAGAGTATCTAGTTCTTTTTCTATAAGCTTTAGTTTCTCTATGGTTAAGTTCAAAGAATGTACTAGTGGCTTTAGCTCGTTTTGTATCTCTGTTAGTGTTGTATCTATCTTTTTTTCATTTTCAGTTGCTGCAACAATTTTCTTTAAACTCTCATGGAATTCTTTAAACGATTTTTTGTTCACTAAATAGAGTGTTATTACACTCACAAGTATTGTGAGTGATAGAATTAAAGTTGTAATTAGCATGAATGATGTGGGTATCATGCTTTGTGTGAAGTAAAATAGAACATTAGCTAGCATTAAGGTAATGGTTAAACCTAGAGAAACAACTATCCATCTTTCAACGTTTTTCATTTTTAGCCTCTCAATAATTAATTTGTAAATTATTGAAATTTTCAGTATCAATTTAAGTGCTTAGAGCACGTCGTGCTTAGAGCACGTTGTGCTTATAGCACGTTGTGCTTGTAGCACTTCGTGCTTAGTAGCACCTTTTTAACTAATTGTTTAAGGTACTGTTTGTGCTAGAAGCACTTTGTGCTAGAAGCACTAAAATTGGAAATGCTAGTAATCGTTTTTTATAATTCACAAAAAGTGAAGTTAAAGAGGGATTTACCAAAAATACTAGTTTTTTCTCTTTTCCCTTTGCTGGTTGGACTTGTTCTTTTTATTCTTTTGCCTGAGGGTAAGCTTTTTTCTAATCTTATTGTTTTAGCTTCTATTTCTGCAATCCTATCTTTTGCCTTGCCGTTTGTTTATTCAATTATTTCAAAAGATGGTATTTGTGGATACGGAAATTTTGTTGGTTTTTCTGGGAATCTAGTATTTTTTGTTTTGCCTCTGATGGTAAATTTTGACTTGGTTATTGTTGCTGTTGTCTTATTTAACTCTTTGTTTGTATTCTATTCTTTAGTTCACTTGCTGGATGTTTTTGTCCTTAGGGGAAATGGTGAGAAAGTTAAAGTGTTAAAAAGGTTTACTTTTCGGGAGATACTATTAAATTGGCGGTTGTATGCTTATCTTTTGTTGATATTTGTGAACTTTGTTGTGTTTTATTTGACGAAGAATAACATGGTTATTATTGTTGCTTTGGCTTCTACTTTTTTCTTTGTGTTTTTTGAGGAATTAGCTAGGTTTTACTCTGTTTATACTCTGGAAAATAAGCCTTATGTGGGTAGTGATAGACTTCTAGCTTTGGTTGTGTCAAAGTTTTTTAGTTTGTCAGAAAAGCTTTCAAACACTGAGAAGTTTGTTGATGCTTTATCTGTTGAGTTGGAGCTTAAGAAAACGAAACAGAACGAATTGAGGATTTCTTTAAATGAGATTTTAGAAAATTTGAATAGTGTTAAAGGGTTACTTCTGGAAAGAAAGAGTAAGGTTGAAGCTCTTGAGGCGTCTTTGAATGTTACGATTGGGGATTTATCAACAAATATACTTTCTATTGAGTATAACATTTCTAAATTAGCTTCTTCGTTCGATGATGCAAGGTCAAAGATAGATAGTGTTCTTGATACTATTTCTAGAGGTATTGAAAGGGAAAACGAAATTCGAGATACCTTTTCAAAAATTTTGCCAGTGTTTGAGTCCCTTTTGGTCAAGATAGAATCGGCTAGGGATGTACTATATGATGTAATTAGCATTGAGAGCAAAATTGCGAGACTTGTTTCTTCAATATCTGACGAAATTGGTATTCTCTCTGTAGTGGCTACGAATGTTGAGATAGAGGCTCTTCGTTCTTCAAAAAGTAGTTCACTTCATAGAGTAACTGCTAGCATAAACGAAAGCGTGAGAAGCACAAAAGAGTTTGCTTCGGAAATTTTGAAACTATATGACGAACTAACGAAATTTGTTGATTACTTGGAGCCAATAGTTGATAGTATTTTTAAGCATTCAGAGAGAATAAAAATGACAACAAATTCCCTCAAATCTGTGACTAGCATTGTAATGAATATTAATTCAAAAGTTTTTCAAGATTTAATGAATTCCACTTCTTACTTTGATGAAATTAAGAGCCAAATATCAAGTATATCTCAATCCATGAACACTATGAGGGACTTATTAGAAAAAGTTTCCAGTGTGTTGGATAACATCTCTGAATTCAAAGAAGTTATTGACGAAATAGGTAAGTCAATTGATAATGTTATTTCATCTCTAGAAAATATTATTCATACCATTGAATAATTGGAGTTTAAAACTCGTTGAGTTTAGAACTCTTTTGTTTGCACATTATTTATATTTCAGAGAGGTAGAGCCTCTTGGTCTTAGGGAGTAGAAAGTGTTGTAAACTCCTCTCCGATTAAATAGGGTGGGCGGGTGCTTAATAGCACCTTCTTAATTAGGTGCTTTAAGCACCGTGTGCTTTGAGCACCAAGTGCTAAATAGCACTTCCTATTAAACATTGAAGAGAGGAGAAAGTCGAAGCCTCTTAACAATCAAATAGGTTGGGTGCTTAATAGCACTATCTTAGGAGAGCATAGAGAGGTTTCACCTCTCTACAAATAATTAGGGTGAGAGGGTGGGTCTACTTAAAATAATGTGCTTAAGCATATTTTAATTAGGTGCTTAAAGCACATTGTACTTAAAGTACGTTGTGCTCAAAGCACTTTGTGCTTTAAGCACTTTGTGCTTAAAGTACTGCTTATAGTACTTTCTTAATTGCTTAAGCACTTGTGTTGATGGTATCATCTATTTGTTACATATTAAGGGTTAAGGGAGGCGGTAGCCTCCCTTAAAATGAATTTCCGAATAACCTTGTTTTTCAATAATAATTTCCTTGTATGAAAGTTCTAATAGGTGTGACGAGCAGTGTAAGTATTTATAAGGTCTTAGGGCTAATAAGACTTTTAGTTAAAAGGGGGCATGAGGTTAGGGTGGTCATGACTGAGAACGCTACAAAGTTTGTTTCTCCCGTTCTATTTCAAACTATTTCTAGAAATAAGGTTTTTGTTGATAATTTTAATTCTGATGATCCTCTTGTGCACATAACGCTTTCAAAATGGGCTGATGTGTTTGTTATCGTGCCTGCTACTGCTAACATCATAGGTAAGGTTGCTAATGGTATATGTGACGATTTGGTTAGCACTATTGCTATGGCTTTCCCTATGTCAAAAAGAAGGGTTATCGTTCCTGCAATGAATAAAGAAATGTGGGCTAATAGTATCAATCTAGAGAACATATCAAAGCTAAAAAGGCATGGCTGGGAAGTTTTGGAACCTGAAGAGGGGCTTTTTGCTTCACCTCTTGAGGGAGTAGGTAAAGGAAGGTTACCTAACGAAAAAACAATAATGTATTACATTCTTAGGAATCCAGAAGGTAAGCTCAAGGGTAAAAAGGTTCTTGTTACAGCTGGTGCTACTAGAGAGTACATTGATAATGTTAGGTTCATTTCTAACGATTCTTCTGGGCTTATGGGGCTTAGTATTGCTCTTCAGTGTTTTCTTGAAGGCGCTGATGTTAAATTAATCTACGGTAATATTAAATATAAAGTACCAGAGTTTATAAACTCTGTTAGTGTTGTTAATACCGAAGAAATGCTAAATGCTGTGTTTAAGGAGTATGAAAATGTTGATATAGTTATTATGTCTGCTGCTGTTTCTGACTTTAAGCCTAAAAACAGGTTTGTTGGTAAGCTTTCTAAGGAAGAGATAACAACGATAGAACTAGAGAAAACACCTGATATATTAGCTACGTTGGGGAGGATGAAAAAGAATCAGCTTTTGGTTGGTTTTGCTTTGGGTAGCCAGGATTTTGAAGAGTATGCAATGAAGAAAATGAAAGAAAAGAATACAGATATAATTGTAGCTAACAGGATAGAGGTTAGCGAAGAAGGAGAAATAGAATTTAACCCTATGGGGAGTAAGCATAATAAGGTTTTGGTGATAACAAAGGACGGTTGTAAGACTGCTTTTGAGGGAAGTAAAATGGAGGTAGCTAAGTTTATCGTTGATGTTATTTCTAAATACACTTAGAAAGTGTATTTTATCAGTTCCTCACTTAGTATGATATCAAGTGTGCTTGTTTCTGCTTTTTTGGTTTTTGCTGATGGTATCAGTTTTTTAATATTCTCAGTGCTTTGGGTGTAGTCTTGGTTGTATATTATCAAAGTTGGTGTCTCTATTTTTTCTTTGGCGTTTTCTAAGTTGTTGTACCACCAAGTGTTTATGTCTAGAAAATACTTTGTTGGGTTTATTAGGCTAAGTATATTTAGAGGTGAGTATTCAGTTTGTTTTATCACTTTTAGCATTTTTTTATCAGTTATTGAAGTTTTGTAATCAATGTGCTTTGAGATTTCGTTTTTGAATGCCTCTAAGTTTGACATTTTTTTGCTGAATGGAGATGTGCTTTGAGGCTTGAAGTATGCTAGATGTAGGTAATTGAATATCTTTAGTAGGTTTTTGAATTTTTTTAGTTCATATTCCTTGGATTTGAGTAGTTCTTTGTATATGGCTATGTTGTTTTTTAGAGTTTTTTTGTCGGCTGTTCCGGACATTGAGGGGTTTATTAGTATTAGCTTTGAGATGTATTTTTGGTACTTTGGGTTTTCCGATATGGTGTGTAATATTAAGTCTGTACCATCGCCCCAGGCGATGATAGAAAAATTTTTGTTTTTCGAAATGATTATTTCTAGTGCCTCTTTAAGTATTTTGCTATTGCTTTCTAAAGATATGTTTTCTAGCTTTGGGTAGAGTATTTCGTACTTGTAGAATGGGAAATTGAATATTTCGCTTTCAAATACCCATACATCTGTGTTTAGTTCTCTTAATGTGTTCATGTTTTCGGTGAACCAAGCGGCACCAACGAATAGTGATGGTATTACGAGAATTGAATGTTCGGGATAGTCTACACCGAATTTGTACAATCTTCCTTCGCTCACCTCTCCTTTGAGTTCATAGATTTGATGGTCTATTTTGCTCTCCTTGAATACTTTGTCAACTATTTCAAGAAACTTACCTAAAGTGTAGTAGCTATGTATTACATACCTTGGCAGCCTATAGTAGTTTTCGTTGTTAACTTCCTTTATGTTTCTTTCGTTAACCTCAAACCCGAGTTTGTATGTTCTACTTACTAATTTTCTTGCTTCGCTGTCCGCTATCCCGAAGGGATACGCGAAAGCAAATACTTCCTTATCTATTGCCTTTTCAATTATGTTTTTTGATTTTACTACTTCGTTTATTAGAACATCTCCCTTTAGGTTTTTTTCAAATAGATGTGAGTAGCTATGAGAACCAATTATTACGAAATCTTTTTGTGAAAGTTCTTTTATTTCTTTCCAGCTAAAGAATTCCTTTACTCCTATTGTTGATGGATTTATGAAAAGGGTTATAGGTACTCTTTCTTTTTCAAAGAAAGATAGAACACTTTTGTTAAGTTTTCTACCATCGTCAAACGTTATTGTGATTACATTTTCATCTGGTGAGAAATTTGTAAAGAAGTCAACATTTTTCAGTGATATTCCTAGTTTTTCGATTAGTTTTATTTGTTCCTCGAGTAGTTCTGGGAGA
>JAPYWX010000072.1 GCA_028276145.1 Spirochaetota bacterium | reverse complement strand
TTAGGACTGCCAAACCCTGAGGATGTAAAGCAAGGAATAATAGCCTATAGGATAGCAGCACACGCTGCAGACATCGCTAAAGGCATACCGGGAGCAAAAGAATGGGACTTAGAGCTATCAAAAGCAAGGTTCAAGTTTGATTGGCTAAGACAATTTGAATTAGCAATTGACCCTGAAACAGCAAGGAAGTACCACGATGAATTATTACCTGATGACCCATACAAAAGAGCAAGATTCTGTTCAATGTGTGGTCCCGGCTTCTGCTCAATGAGAATAACTCAGGACATGCTAGAAGAACTTGAGAAAAAAGAAGCTGAAGTTGCTGAATAGAAATAAAATTTCACTACCAGAGAGGCTACGCCTCTCTGCTAAAAAATAAATACCTTATCTGAAATTCCTGAAAAGACTTAATTACCATACACCTAAAAATGAAAGGGCTCTTTTTAACTATATTAAAAAAATTTGGAAATTTGAAAAAATTTTATTATTATATTAATGAACTTAGTATATTTAGCACACCCCCATCTCGGTCCCCAGTCCCCCCTGGGGGCTCAGCCTCATTAGTTCTTCTCTTTACTTTCTCTAACTAGTTTATAAACATAAGCAATTATTTCAGCAATCGCCTCGTAGAGTTCTGGAGGTATTTCCGACCTCAAGCTTATAGTCATCAAAGGGTCAACAACCTCAGATTTAACAATCGGTATATTATGCTCTTCAGCTATTTTTATTATTTTCTCGGCAAGTAAGCCAACACCCTTGGATATAACCTGAGGCGCTGACATTTCTTGAGCGTCATACTTCAGAGCTACCGCTTTCTTCATAATCTCCCCCCACAGCTATATTAACAAAAATCGGAGATACACCAATTTCCTCAAGTTTTTCCTTAAGATAACTCGAAGCAGAAGGATTCACAGCTATGTCACCATAAAAATGTATGTCTAACCTGTAAGAATTCGAAAGAAGCTCAAAAACTATGTGAATAGCTATACCGTCAATCTCTGTTGTCAAAATCAACTTTCTAAAACTACGCTCCTCATACTCAACATACCCAAACCACTTTTCTTTTTCATCTTCACTTAACCCCAATACCAAAAACCTTTTATCATTGATACTACCAAAAAATAAAGAATTAAGGAAAATTTCTAACTCATCATTAGTAAAATTACCTTTTCTGTACTCATTAAAAACTTCTCTAACTAAGGCTAACTCTTCCCTCCTAACCTCTCCATTCTTAGCCTTGATCAAAAGCCCCAAAATCAAAGGTGGTAGAGAGTACACTTCCATCAATCTAAAAAAATCATACCTTATAGGTAAAAGAATTCCTTTAAAAACATCCAAAGCAAAAACATTACTCTTTGTAGATCTTAAACCAAGGTTAGCTAATATCTCATTTCCCTTGGAAATGATAGCACCATCAACAACTTTTATAACTACTTTACCGTCTTTGTTGGAAATTTCACCTAAGAATTGGTTACTAGGTATTTTACCTTCAACCTTAGCTTTAAGCTCTCTACCTTCTATGTTTATTAAAGCAAAATCACCAAAAGTCTTTATAACTCTTACTAGTTTTACATCCATCTACTTAGGTGTTTCCAGCCGCCAATCCTTGAAGTTGTAGTATATACCGGCAACAGAAGGGTTAACACCTTCTACTCTTTTACTCACACCAACAAGCGAAGCCCTAGAGAAAAGGAACAAGTAAGGCAAATCATCAGCTATTATTTTATGAACCTCAAAGTAAATCCTCTGCCTCTTCTCTCTATCAAAAACTCTTCTACCTTCCTCACATAACTTATCAACTATTGGATTTGAATAGCTAGAGTAGTTTATACCGTTAGTAATTTGTGAAGAATGCCATATATCATAAGGGTCAGGGTCTATGGATAGACTCCAGCCAAACATTACCATCTGGAACGATCTATCATCTATCTTCTTGGTAACAAGCGACCAATCAAGAACCCTTATTTCTAAGTCAACACCAACCTTTTTTAAATCCTCCTTGAATATCTCCCCTATCTTGACACCTGTTTCAGAACCTTGAGGTATAATCAACTCCAACTTTAACTTTTTACCATTCTTTTCTCTAACACCATCACCATCAACATCTTTCCAGTCAGCACTATCTAAAAGCTTAGAAGCTTTCATCAAGTCAAATTCGTAATCTTTCACCTCAGGGTTAAAAGCCCAGCTATTTGGGGGAAAAGGTCCCGTGAGTGGCTCAGCCAAGTTATAATAAACACTTTCTAAAATCTGCTTCTTATTCAATGAGTGGGCTAATGCTTTCCTCACTCTCTTATCAGAAAGGATTCCATCCCTAAGGTTAAATGCAATCTGAGAGATATTGAGAGTATAATAAGCAAAAGCGTTAAACTTGTTTCTAAACCAAGGCTCATTGACCTTATTAACCCAATCAACAGGTCTAATACCTGCTAAATCAGTCTCCCCTATCCTCAAAGCGTTAAACTCAACAGTTGGGTCTTTTATTATTCTAAAAACTATTTTCGATATCTTCGGTTCATTTCCCTTATCCCAATAATTAGTTACCTTTTCCAAAACTATGTACTGCCCCTCAACTATCTTACTTACCCTATAAGGACCACTACCAATTGGATACCTATTGTATTGGGAATTCTGGAAATCTTCTTTTTCAAAAATATGTTTTGGTATTGGTGTCATTGCCCAACTCTCAAGTGCCGGAGCATAAGGCTCTCTATACTTAACCTCAAAGGTATACTTATCTATCTTCTTTACATAAAGAACATTTTTATACTGTGCAACCTTGTTAAAAGCCTTAGAAATAGGGTTAGTAATCATTGAATAAGTGTAAATTATATCATCAGCCGTAAGGTTAACACCATCATGCCAGTAAACATTTGTCTTTAACTTGAACCTAAAGAAAGTTGAATTTTGATAAACCTCAAAAGAATCAACAATTTTAGGCACAAGCTCCAACTTTTCATTAACATCAAAAAGCGAGTCATAAACAAAACTTATAACTATTGAAGAGTAAACATCCAGCGAAGAAACAGGATTAAGCGTCTGAGGCTCCTGAGACAAAGTCAAAACTATTGTCTCCTCATTCCTTAGAGAACTCCCTCTAGAACAACTGAAAACCACAAAAACAGAAAACAAAAGCAAAACTACATAAAATACCTTCCTCAAATCCATACCTCTAAAAGTGTCTAAAATGTTAAATACATTTTTCAAGTTAAAATAAGCACAAGGTGCTACTTAGCACAAGTGCTACTTAGCACGAGTGCTTCTAGCACAGGTGCTACTTAGTACAAGGTGTCTTTAGCACTTTACTTTGAGTAGTCCCACCCACCTGCCCTAACTATTTGAAGAGAGACTCCGTCTCTCTTCAATCTCTGTAATATTAAGAGAAGTGCTTTAAGCACAATGTGCTTTAAGCACAAGTGCCTTAAGCACAAGTGCTACTTAGCACTTAGTGCTATTTAGCACAATGTGCTATTTAGTACAATACTCTAGGTTTGAAAGAGTAAAAAAAATTTTTTTATCATAGTTTTGTGAAAAAACTAATACCATCATTAATGGTGCTATTATTAATGGTTTCATTCTTAATCTTGTCATGTAGCGGGAGAAATATAAAGTTTGAATCCCAGAATGTGGAAGCCCAAACTTCAAGAAAAAGTATAAAAGTAAATATTTCAAATGCCGGAAATGTTGAACCAAAACATTTTGTATACCTTATGAATGCTCTTAACTCAAAAATACTCTCATCAACAGAATTCATACCAACCGAAAGCGATAACTATGACCTCATAGCAAGCGTATCAGTAGAAAAAATGAGCGAAGTAATAGTCCCAAACACTAATACATCAATCGTCAGAGTAGACATAATAGGTACAATCAGACTAGAAACCATAAGCAACGAAGTTATAATCTCCAATTATTCACTAACACAAACATTAATAACAAACATCTCACAAGAGACACTATACAAATCATTCTTAAGAGATGAGTTTCTAGACAAAGTGAGGTACCAAATTATTGATGAATTTGCTTTGAATGCTTCATCACTTATGTACAAGGGATGGAGAGAGAATTACGGAGCCTACACAACAACAAACTTGATTAAAACAATACTAGGAGGCAGCAATGAAACAAACACAACAAAAACCAAAAAAAGAAATATACCTACTATTGGGGGAGAATGAAACTGAAAAAGAAGAATACATAGAAAAACTCATCTCCAACTTTAGTAAAGACAAAAACGTTCAAATCATAAATATAGACCTAGAAACAGATGATGATAAAGGATTAAAAACTTTTGTAGAACACTGTACATCTTCCTCGCTCTTCGGAGAAAAAAAGATAGTCATCCTTAAAGCCAATAAGTCATTGACTAAAACAGAAAGAGAAATGATAATCTCCGGAATATCAAATGTAGGTGAAGACACATTAGTTATAATAACCTCAAACCTATCACCTTACAAATTTGATAAAAACATATCCTTAGCTATTGAAAATAAAGGCGGGGAAGTAAAAACATTCTGGAAAGTCTTTGAAAGCAGCTTACCAGAGTACGTAAAAAACTTACTGTTAAAGAACCAAATAGAACCTTCAGAAGAGCTAATAAAATTCCTGATCGAAAGGAACGGAAACAACCCAAACGGGTTATACGAAGACATAAATTACGTGAAAAACTATTTCCAAACAAGTGGGATGATAAAAGCAAAAGATGCGATAGAAGCACTATTCCTAAAATCTGGCGAAGGTGACATCTTCATGCTAGTATCAGCAATAATCAAGAAAGAAAAACACAGAGCTCTACTCATACTAAACGACATAATAGAAAAAGGAGAAAACATATATGCTTTAGGGCTACTAATATACAGACAAGTAGAAAAAATAATAAATGTAAAAAAACTTTCTGAAAAGTTTTCCACTGACGAAGAAATAGCAAAACAACTAGAAATATCAACTTTTGAAGTAAAAAACATAAAAAAGATACTAAAAGACATAGACGAAACCACTCTAAAAAAACTTATTAAACTCTCACTACTCCTTGAAAAAAACATAAGGAACTCAACAAATATAAAAAACATCCTTTTAGAAAAAGTAATAATAGAAACACTTTAATGAAGGCTAAAGCCTTCACTAATATAAAGTAAGAACTTTAACCTTAAATTTACAGAGAAACAAAGTCTACCTTAACCTTTGAACATTGATACAAACAGTTGATATTGACAATACGAAACACACCATTATAAGCATGTTTACTATGGTGTCTCCAAATTTCATGAATGGTGTTGTTATTTCCTTGTTTATAATTGGCACTTCACCAACAAGGTAGGATTTTTTGAAGTCACCAATTACTTTTATACTCATGTTTGGGTATATTATAGCTGTTGTTCCTGTGTTTGTTGCTCTTAGTAATGGTCTTCCGGTTTCAAGAACTCTGTAAGCTGAAGCAACAAGATGTTGTTTTTGGCTCTTTATACTATTCGCCCAGCCGTCATTTGTCATGTTCATTAGAATCTGTGCTCCCATCAGTGAATACCTTTTCGTTATGTATGGGTATAGGTCTTCAAAGCATATTATTGGTGCAGCATTAATAATAACTGTAGGTCCCCCAACCCTTTTAACCTGAATACTGAAAATTACAAACTCTTTACCAGGTTTTAAATCACCACCAACAATTGCGTTTATTGTTTCTCTCAAATACGGTACATACTCCGCAAACGGTGTCCATTCACCAAAAGGAACAGTATGTACCTTGAAGTATCTAGCTAACTCTTTACCTTCTTCGTCTAGAAGAAGTGCAGCATTATAGTAATTGTAAATTTCTTGGCTTATTGGTATTTTCTTCCCTTTTATATCTATAAAAGTGTTTGTCACATAAGTCTCAAGGTATGGGAATGTGAGAACTATGGGCTTTTTAATTATCCTTGATATACTCATCGCCTCTATGCCAAACCTCCGACCTCTGGAAACATAATAATTCACTGGGTCTCTTAGAATTGACTCGCAAGACACAACCACATCAGCTTCTTTTGAAGCTTTAGAAAAGAGTTCTTTAACTTCGTTTAGCTTTTCAAAATCTCCTGCTAAAAGTTTATCCCACGGGGAGAAGTTAGGTTGTATCAATCCAAATTTTACTTTCTCTGCTTTTGCTTCTTCTTTATTGTACCACTCTATTATTGAGTAAAAATTAACTACTCCACCTAAAATTATGGCTAGTACCACCAGCGAGGGTATGAAACTTTTTATTGATATTTCCTCTTTAAGCTTAATTATCTGGATTGTCACTAGTGTATTAACAAGTGCTACTAGTATACTTACACCAAAAACACCTATTGTGTTTGCGTATGAAGGTATAGCACCGTTTACCAGTTTAAATATTAGGTTATCTGAGAATATGAAGTGGTATTGAGTGTGTGCTAGGTATATAAGCGGCAGACTCCAAAAACCACTCCCCCTTAAGAATTCTATTCCTGCCCAGAGAAATGGAAATGTAATCAAGGAAATCGGCTTTGGGTGAACTTTAGAAATCATTGCTAAAACTACAAAAGGAAACATCGTGTAGAGATACAAAGGTATCAAAATCCCAAATAGTGCCAGAGGATGGAACGAAGTAAACCAATCAACAGTAAGTACCCAAAAAACAATACTAAAGATTAGCGTTCCCATTAGCACTGAAATATACCCATCTTTGTAGGTTCTGTAGATTGCTGGCACTAAAGAAACAAGTCCTAGAAATGGTATTCCTTTGTCAGGGAAAGAAAAGTAAAGCAGAATAGCACTAAGAACCCAAAACGAATACCTGTAAACTACCTTGATGAACTTCATATTCATAGGTTTCATTTTCAACTATTTTAGTTGAAATAATACACCTTTTTCACATTTACATAGGATAGACTTATGTCTCTATGTTAGAATCTTCTATTGAACTTCAATTCAACTTTCGGTTCGTACTCTATCTTTTTATTCTCCGAAGCAAAGGAACTGTACTCAAATTCCAAAAGAAGATTTCTATAAGACCAACCTAATGAGAAGCTATGCAAAGGAACAAATTGCCCTTCTGTAGAATTACTACCTATATACTCAAATCCTAGCTTATACCCCACCATAAGCCAAGGGAAAATACTTTTACCTATTGATATTTCTGTACCTCTTATCATATCAATATACGATAAAGAGTAATTCCTATCTATAACACTAAACAAATAACTAGAAACAAAAGGTGACCTTATGCTAAAAATATCAAGTCCAGTATAGCTTTTCATGGTGTAAGACACAAAGTCATAGACCCCTATAGCCTCTAGTAGCTCAAGTCCCTCTCTTACTACATTTGTAGAAGTAATAGGAAATCCTAAAATCCTAGCTATCTCACTTATTGTTAATTCAGGTTCTGAATAAAAAGTAGGATTCAAGCTCGTAGCTCTACCTGACGTTCTCATTACTATCTTCACCTGTTCATTTCTTGATGAATCAAAAGAGTATCTAAAGAATTCTCCTATCACATAAGGAACGAAATCCATCTCTTTACCTGTGAATACGATTTTAACCTCAGATATGTTAAAAATTCT
>JAPYWX010000071.1 GCA_028276145.1 Spirochaetota bacterium | reverse complement strand
AAGATTCTTAAAAAGCTTCTTAGGGCTATCCAAGTACAAAAGAATCAATGTGAGTGGCTACCAACTCTACGAGATAACAATATCAACAGAAGGCAAGGAAGAGAAATTTTATATTACCTACACAGATAAAGAGTATTTAGTATCCCAATCCAGCAACACAATAGTTAACTTTCTAAACAGTATAAAAGGAGAAAACAAAAACTATACTCTATCAAAAGGTTTTTTACCAATGATATACCTAAATATGTTAGTTAATAATGATTTAAGAAACCTCTTAACCTTGCTTTTCTTGCCTAAAAAAGGTGAAAAGCTAATTCTTTCCGTTGAACCTGATGAATCATTCAACTTCATTGAAATTAGCACTGAATAGCTTAGGGTAATGAAATATCTACTCACGCTTTTCATACTTTTATTAACCATAAGTAGTTTTCCTGATGAAAACGATAAAATAAGGTTTCTTCATATAACCGACCTACACGCTGACTTCATAGGTATAATGTATCCAAAATCTAGTCACTACCTCAGTAAATTAAAAGAAATTGTAATCAAAACAACCCCATTATTTGTTATATCATCCGGTGATAATGTTGAATTTGGAGAAAGAATATTCGGAGAAAAGAATTATCTAACTCTTACAAATATGTTTTTCAAATCAAATGATAACTTCTATGTAGATGAAAATTTATCAACACAAATATACTTCGTACCCGGAAACCACGAATACCATTCAATAACAAAAATAACTTGCACAGACATACCAAACTACAGAAAATTCATAGGTAAAGAATTCTACTCACTTTCTTACGGAAACTTTCTTTTCATATTCCTAAACACTGGCTACGATTACTACTGGAAACCATTTGATTACAACGGTTTACTACCTGACCCTGAAGGCTCAGGTTTGAGCAAAGAACAATTAGAATTTTTAGAAAGAGCTTTGAATTCAAAATCTAACTTTATAAAGGTTATCATTACACACCATCCACCAGTTAACTACAACTCCGGCATAGAAGATGGTATTTTCTTAAACAACAAAGAATTCCTTGAAATATGCAATAAGTACGATGTCAACATATTTATTTCAGGACACACCCACAAAGATAAAATCTACATTTACGATGGAACAAATACACAACTTCTCAGGTTATCCGAGCCAACAAACATAACATACGATTCAAAAATATTCATTCAAACTCCTTCATTTGGATGGGAAGGAGCATATAGGATAATAGAACTAAACAGTAACTACATTACAATATACCCTGTTGAAAAAATAAAAAACTGATACAGGGAGGCTAAGCCTCCCTGAGGCGAGTTTCTCCTAGACAAATTATAAAATTCTACTTATAACCATTCCTACTATAAGTAGGATTGAGAACTGACTGACAAGTTTAGCTGTGTAAAGGTCAAGCATACCTTTTTGAACGTAATTATCTCTGAAAGCCCATAGAACATTTCTATAAGCAACAGGAATAGATAACAAAGCTATCAAAGCCCAAACAGGTAATATACCCAAAACAACATTAAGTACAAAAATTACATAAGCACTTAGAATTAAAAGAAGGTAATAATACCTTGATAAGTTTTTACCAAGTAATGAAGCTAATGTGAAATACCCTGCTCTTTTATCATCATCTATATCACGCATATTGTTCCCATGAAGTATTGCTACAATAAGCAGTGACAAAGGCAATGAAGCAAGTATAATGTTAGTATTCATTGTCAAGGTTTGAACAAAGTAAGAACCAAATGCTATACCTGTCCACGCTAGAAACACAGCTAAGTCTCCCATACCTACGTATTTCCAACCTATTGGAATAAAAGCATAGAATATCCCCAAAACACCACCTATCAAAATCAAATAAATTAGTACTCTATTGAAGTTAGTTAAGTAAACTATTAGTAAGCTTACAATAAGCGATAACAAAATCAGTACAATACCTACAAAAAGAACTTCCTTAGGTTTTAGTAGTCCTTCAACGAGAACTCTACTTGAGCCAAGAGTATACCACTTGTCTGCACCTTTCTTGTAGTCAAAGTAATCAGAAAGAGCGTTAACCCCAAGGTGTACCAATATCGCACCAATAAAAGTTAGTGAGAACTTCAGCAAATCTATCGTAGGAGAAATCAAAGTGCCAAATATTACTGCTGCTATAGTGGCTGGTAGTGCCCAAGGTCTAGTCGATTGTATAATCAAAGGTATCTTTGATGTTTTTGTTAACTCATCAGCTAACATTTTACTAAAGTTATCATCAATAACTACTTCAATTCTAGGCATCCACCCTTCATAGAAGTAACTTACCCAAATCCTTTTCATTTTTATCTTGACTAAATAAGTATCAGGATTCATCCTAAGAAATGGAACTATTTGAAGATTCTTTCTAGTTACTATACTTCTCTCTTCTAAATCACTAGCTTTTCCTAAAACTTCGGCTACACCCTCCCCCTGTATAAAAGCCATAGGATCATTCTTCTCAATAACAAAGAAAACTTCGCTATTCTCAAGGATATTATTAAAAGCATGTCCATCCTTCTCTAGAATAACATATATTTCACTACCCTTCTCACCATAGAATACCTTTGTACTCCAAACCTTACCATCTTTTGACTTAGTAGTCAATGTGATAGTGTTGTTTTGCTTTATTATTGATGCAACTATCTGTACCTTCTTCCTATCATCCATAATATACCCCTCTAAGAGTGTTAAGAATTTTAGTAAAAGTTAGTTATTATTACAAGATTAAAAAATTATCAGGCAACCGATGGTTGCCTTTAAAGATTTATAAGAATTGATTCAATATTTCCTTCTTCTCATCTTCAGTTATCTCAGGCTTTGCGAACATTCCACCTTCTCTAATAACAGGGTCCAATTGGTCATAGCTTGGCTTATCAGGATTAATGTAAAAGATACCTATAGGTATTTTGTCTTCCCATTCCGTAGCTCTCTGAATAGCCTGATTTATATCGTATGGGTCATGTCCTATATCTTCAAGCTTGTAAACTCTTTCCTTGAACCACTGATAAGTATTTTTCTTATTGTATGTAACACACGGTGATATATCATCAATCAATGCAAACCCCTTGTGTTGTATCGCCTTTACTATTATATCTGCCATGTGCTCAGGCTCACCTGAAAAAGTTCTAGCAACAAATGTTGCTCCTGAGGATATAGCCAAAAGTATTGGATTTAAAGGATATTCGTAGTTGCCATCAGGGCTAGTTTTAGTCTTACTTCCAACATCACTAGTTGGTGAAGTCTGCCCCGTTGTTAGCCCGTATATCTGATTGTCCATAACAATGTACGTAATGTCTATATTCCTTCTACAAGCATGTACTAGATGCCCTACACCTATTCCGTATCCATCACCGTCACCACCAGCGGCTATGACTGTCAACCTCGGATTAACCATTTTTACACCTTGTGCTGTAGGCAAGGCTCTACCATGTAAACTATGATAACCATAAGCCTTTATGAAATGTGGTAAATTTGATGAACAACCTATTCCAGAAACTATAACTATCTCCGATGGGTCTAAGTCCAACTTTGCTAAAGCAGTCTGTAATCCTCTCAGTAACCCGTAGTCACCACAACCCGGACACCAAGTAGGATTCAAATTAACCTGAAACTTTTTTATATCTACCGTAGCCATAAATATACCTCCTATCTATAAGTATCTTTTTACTTCTTTTAAAAGATATAAAGGTGTGAAAGGCTCACCATCATACTTAACTATCTTACTCTGTACATCAAACCCTGTCTCCATCCTAAGTAATTTTGTGTATTGAGAAGTATAGTTGTTTTCAATAGATATTACTTTTTTGCTCTTCGACAATATGTCAGCGATTTCTTTCTTAACAGGGTATATATACTCAACATGGACATGGTTAACCTTTATTCCCTCTTTCTGCAATAATTCCCTTACTTCCCTAATTACTCCATAAGTAGAACCCCAGCCTAATAAGGTAACATCAGGATTTGAATCTCCCTCAACAACTGGAAGTGGGAAGTCCTTAACAATGTAGTTCATCTTCCTCATTCTCTTATCCATCATTTTCTTTCTTTTTGCTTCATCTGTGTATATATCGCTTATTAGCACACCATCTTCATCATGTTCATCCGTTGCAGCAACATAATACACACCCTTCGTTCCAGGAAGAACTCTAGGTGAAACACCCGTTTCAGTTACCTTATACCTAAGGTACCCATCACCATTGACATGCTCTAATATTTCACCTCTGTCTATCTTTATCTTTGATGGGTCAAGCTCATCAGATTGTATACCATAGTAGCCATTTGAAAGCAAGAAATCTATGAGGAATATAACAGGTATCTGATATCTTTCGGCTAGGTTGAAAGCTTCAGCAATCATATAAAACGCACTTACTGGGTCCTTCGGGGCAAGTATAGCCTTCGGATACTCTCCTTGAGAAGCTCCTAATGCCTGGAAGAGATCTCCTTGTTCAGTCTTTGTAGGCAAACCTGTAGAGGGACCTCCTCTCATCGAGTTTACAATTACAACAGGTGTCTCTGTCATACCAGCTGAACCTATAGCCTCGGTCATGAGAGAGAAACCACCACCAGATGTACCCGTCATTGCTCTAGCACCGGCAAATCCCGCTCCTATAGCCATGTTTATAGCTGCAATCTCATCTTCAGCTTGCTTAACAACTATACCGTACTTTTTAGCATTAGCTACAAACCAGTGTAATATAGATGTAGCAGGAGTCATAGGATAAGCAGAATAAAACTTACATCCCGCTAAAGCAGCACCAACAGCAACAGAATAGTTACCTGTTATAACATAATATTTCTTATCCTGCTTAACTAAGTTAAAATCCGAAACAGTACTGACATTGTTATACCCAGCATTAATGACATTTATGTTCGCATTAGCTATCTCTTCACCTTTCTTACCAAAAGACTTTCTTATTATATCGTCCAAAATTGACTTATCAAGATTCAAAATCTTCACTGCTGCACCAAGTAAAAGCATATTCTGCATCACCGGCTGCTTAGCTTCCTGAGGAGCAAGAGCTCTCATCGACAAAGGAATATAATTAACATCCTCCCTTTTGTTAGATACTTTTACCTTGTCCTCGTTATAAATTATATAACCACCCGGCAGAACCGAATCTTTATGCCTCTCATACTCTGATTGATTCAAAGGTATAAGAATATCAGGATTATCACCATGATTGAAAACCTTATTATTTGAAATCCTTATCTGAAGCCAAACAAATCCGCCTCTTATAACTGATTGATAGCTGTTATAAGCACAAACACCTAACCCGCTTCTAGATGCTAGCTTCGAAAGAACATCACCAACTGATGCTATACCATCACCAGCACTACCAGCTATCCTAATAATAACCTCTTGCTTACCTGACATAAAACCTCCAAAACCTACCTTTTTGGTAGTAATTTATTAAATTTGAGTAAAAAAGTCAAATTTAGTCAACCTAACTTGAAGTTAGAACAATTTTTCATAAAACATTCTTTCACTTTGAGGTGGGATCATGAAAATAGAATTTGATGGTAATAAGCTTATAGTTCCCGACGAAGTTGATATACCTTACATTGAAGGTGATGGTATAGGTCCAGATATATTTAGAGCAGCCATACCTGTGTGGGACGAAGCAATAAAGAAAGCTTACGGCGGTAAAAGGAAAGTTAAATGGATAGAAGTATACGCTGGTGAAAAAGCATTCAACAAGTACGGTGATTACCTTCCTCAAGAAACATTAGACACTCTCAAAGAATACATAGTTTCAATAAAAGGTCCGTTAACAACCCCAGTAGGAACAGGCATAAGGTCACTGAATGTAACCATAAGGCAAAAATTAGATCTCTTCGCTGTAGTTAGGCCAGTCAGATACTTTGAAGGCGTTGAGGCACCCGTTAAGCACCCGGAAAGAGTAAATATGGTCATATTCAGGGAAGCAACAGAAGACCTGTATGCCGGCATAGAGTGGAAAAGTGACAGTGAAGAAGCTAAGAAGGTAAGGGAATTTCTCAAAAAAGAATTCAACATCCACCTAAGGGATGATGCAGGAATAGGAATAAAGCCAATTTCTGAATTTGGTACCAAAAGGCTAATGAGAGCAGCAATACAGTATGCACTAAAAACAGGAATAAATAAAATCACAATAATGCACAAAGGAAACATAATGAAGTATACAGAAGGTGCTTTCAGAGAATGGGCTTACCAAGTGGCAATTGAAGAGTTCAGAGATTACATCGTAACTGAAGAAGAAGTTAAAAACGGAGCAAACCCCGAAGGCAAAATACTAATAAACGATGTTATTGCTGACAATATGTTCCAGCAAGTTTTGAAGAGACCTCAGGATTTCAAAATAATAGTAGCACCTAACATTAATGGAGACTATATATCTGATGCTTTAGCTGCTCAAGTGGGAGGGCTAGGGCTAGCACCGGGTGGTAACATTGGTAACCCTTACGCTGTGTTTGAGCCTACACATGGCTCAGCACCAAAGTACGCAAATCAAGACAAAGTCAACCCCTCTTCTTTGATACTTTCAGGATGCTTGATGTTTGAATACATCGGCTGGAAAGAAGTATCAGACTTGATTCAAAACGCTATAAGCAAAACAATAAAAAGCAAGTTAGTGACATACGACCTTGCAGCCGAAATTGAAGGTGCCAAAGAACTAAAGTGTTCAGAGTTTGCTAAAGAAGTTATCAAGAACTTATAAACCCTTCTAAGTGAGGGCTCCCGCCCTCACAAAGAATTTTATAACCAACTAAGTGAAAACAGTTCCTGAATTAGAGGTAAAGCCCATCAAAAAACAGGCAGACTTGTAACAAAATCCAAATATTTTTGATTTTTAACTTTTATTTCTATATACTTCACTTGGGGGGTGGCTATGATAGTGACCATTGTCAATGTTTGGGTCAAGCCTGAGTTCAGAGAAGAATTTATAAAAGCAACAATTGAGAATCACAAAAACTCTATTAAAGAGCCAGGAAACTTAAGATTTGACTTTCTACAGAGTAAAGATGACCCTAACTACTTCGTTTTATACGAAGTCTACGATTCAGAGGAATCAGCAAAAGCTCACAAAGACACAGAACACTATAAAAAGTGGAGAGAAACCGTTGAAAACTACATGGCTAAACCCAGGCAAGGAATATCATTTAATGTAGTTGAACCCAAAGATATAAAGCTATGGAAAATATTATGAAGTTTGACATTTCATTTAACAAGAAACTAATATTCGGCAAGAATAGAATATACGAACTTCCTGAAATCCTAAAAGGCTTGGGGAAAAATTTCCTTTTCATACTCTCAAAGTCCTTTAGCTCATCATCTCTATGGAAAGACTTAGAACCCAAACTAGCTGACGAATTCCTTATATACATCGAACCAGTAACAGGTGAACCTACTGTTGAAAATGTTGATAGGCTAGCTAGGAAATATGTTAACCTACAAATAGATGCCATAGTTAGCATAGGTGGAGGTAGTGCCATAGACACAGGTAAAGCTCTTTCCTCTTTGCTAATTGATGGAGGAAGCATAAAAGAGTACCTAGAAGGCATTGGGAACAAGA
>JAPYWX010000070.1 GCA_028276145.1 Spirochaetota bacterium | reverse complement strand
CAGGTGTTAGAGGTCCCGGCTTCCTCAGTATCTCCCTAGGAATCCTCAACTTCCCTATATCATGCATCTGAGAGGAATAATAAATCTGCTCCGCAAACTCAGTATCAAAACCCATGAAAGAAGAAACCAACTTAGAGTACTCCCCAACCCTATATATGTGAGCTCCTGTCTCCTCATCCATCTCTTCAGCAGCCCTAGCCAAAGATTGCATAGTATAGACAAAAGCACTATCAACTTCTCTAACTTCATTATATACCGTCCTAATCAATGAAGAAGAAATCAAAACAAACTTCAATAAATCAATATCCCAAGAATTTATTTTTTCCTTATAATTAAGAGCCAATACAAACACATCGCCAGTAGAAACAGCCAAAAAGTTTGACACCTCACCAACAAGCCCTAATATTTCATTTGAAAAAAGTTTTGAGAACTCATGAACTGGTAGGTTCTCATACCTATAATCTGCATACAAAACTTTATTGGGACCAAATTGTTTTCTTTTGTAAAAGAAAGAATCAAAAGTAAAATCTTCTAAAATAAGCAATCTTTCCCCCCCTATCAAAGAGTAAGCCTTACCCTTCATCAAGGTATTGTTAATACTCCCCAATATCAAGAAATCAGGAACATTCCTAATATCCCTACTTTCCAAAAATACATTGTCTATGACACTCTCCATTACACTTTCGAACTCTAATGACTTGTAAGCAAGAATTTTGTCAACAAACGCTTTCGAATAGTTCATCAGGTAATTTATGGTTCTATACGTTTTCTCAAGTTCCTTCCTATTCCTCAGAGTATAGAAAATATGATTCGTAATGTTGTTTAAGTGTAACAAATCACTCTTAAGCAAAATATAGGTATCAGCAAATGACTCAAAAAACTCATAACTCTTATTACTACTAAAATCATAAAATGCGAGTATTGTATAAACCGAAGACATTGACGGATTTGACTTTACGTACTTTATCAAATTCACAACCTTACTACCATCAACAACATCATCGACTATCAAAACATCAGGAGCACCAGAGTTTATAAACTTAATTCCATCCTCGTAAGTCCCAACAAAATACACATCAAACCCATTCAAAATTAAAGAAGCTGTAAGCTCTTGTCTAATCTCAACATCATCAATTGAAATTAAAGCAGTATAACCACTTTCTTTTGATACCTTACTCAATAAGAAATCAGAAATAAGCAAGATATAATGATAATAAGAATCAAGGAAAAACTTAGAGATAGAAAATCCTTTTTCACCCCACTTAGTAACGCTTTCATGACAAGAATCACAAAACTCAAACGAAAAATAAACAGAAACCATCATCTTCAATTCTTCACCTAAAACAATCGGTATAATAACATCAGCATCCAGCTCCTTGAATACACTAAGCTCACCTCTAAAATATGGTCTAGGTGTCAAAACTATTTTATCAACATCAGCCGAAGAAATCCTCAAAACCTTAAATTTTTCAACCAGCCCTTCATAATTATCAACAATCAAAGAAAGCCTTAATTCTTTCTTAAGGGAGTCATAATTGTACGCTTCGAGAACGGAATACCCAAAAAACTTGCTAATTTCCTCCTGAACCTTCTCAAGGAATTCACCTATGCTCATCAAAAATACATTTTCATCAACAAAGCTAATTCCCCTCCTTATGTAAGAACTCAGATAATTACTAACAAAAGTCCACAACTTTTTTCTAAAGTACCAAATAAAGACTAAATATACCACTACCAAAGGTAGTGATATAACTAAAAATTGAATCAATGTAACAAACGGGAGAAAAGAAAAAGCAATGAATATATATATAAGAGGAACTGAAAAAAGAACCAACGAAAAAACTTTCAAAAAATGCTTACTTGAAGAAGAAGCAACAGGTGAAAGCGGAGAAATAAGCGAATATGAATAAATCACCATAGGTACCAGAACAAAAGGCATAAACCTAATTGCTCCCTCACCTGAAAGAGACACTATCGGTAAGAATAGACAAAACATCAGTAGGAAAAAGACAGAAACCAAAAAAACAAAAAAATGAAACGGAATTTCTCTTTTTACATAAATGTAATAAGAAAAAACCAAAGAAAGCAAAAGAACCAACTCACCAGCTAAAACCGAATAAAGAAAAGGCACCTTATCAGTAACAAACGAAACAAGTAAAATGAGAAAAGGTAGCGTAAACAAAATCCAGAAAACCACCTTAAACCTAGAAACGAACTCCTTCACCCTCTCAGAAAGAAAAAACTTCTTATTAGAGATGAAATCAAATGTATATCAAGCAAATAACAAAGATAAAACCAAAACAAATGCTAAAGCCAATTTACTAAACGAAGGGAAAACATTTCCAAAAATTTCAAAAGCTGAGTGTCCAAGTAAAAACAAAGAAAACAAAAGAGAACCTAAGGAGAACAATCTAAAAAACAAAGTACCTCTTACACTCTTAACACTATACAGAAGATTTATGAAACTAACAAAAAGAGAAAGAAAGTAAAAATAAGAAACAGTTATGAGTAGTAAGTTCACGTACATCATCACTTTCAACTCCCTTTTTTATATTAAAAAAAACAACCCTCACTTTCAAGAGATAAAATTTCTGCTAAGAGCCTAAGGCTCTTTCTCATTTTAGCAACAATCACTCTCATATATACTTTACTCTGTCATTTAGGGGCAAAACACCCTCCTCTCTACCCTCCGGTAGTTAGTGACTGAGTTAAAAAATTCATAATAAGTTATACCTGCTTCTTTCTTCATTAAGAATTAGCACAAAATACTTTAAAAGCAATTCCCACCAACTCCCAATTAATTAAAGAGAGGTCTAACCTCTCTTCACTCTCTAATTAAGAAGGTGCTTCAAGCACAAAGTGCCTTAGGCACAAGTGCTATTAAGTACATCACCCTATTCGTTGTAGAAAGGCTTCACCTCTCTAAGCTTTATGGTAAGCAAGAGTGCTATAAAGCACAACGTACTATTAAGCACAAGTGATATCAATCACCTTATTTGATTAAGAGAAACTTTGACTCTCTTAACTCTTCTGAATATAGAATTAAAAAAAGTGCTATAAGCACACCTAAAATTCTAAGGAAGGCAGAGCCTTCCTTTTATAAAAACTATTTATCAGGATCTGCGTAATACCTAAAGTCAATTTCCGGGAATATGTTATCGAGGTACTCTATGTACTTAAGCCACTCAACATCAATATGCCCTGACTGAACCATCTCATAGATCTTAAATACTCTATTTATGTGATCCTTTGTCCTCTTAACTGCGTACTCAACAGTAGTACCCGTTCTCATTATGAAAGCCCAGTCTGAAGACTGCGCGAGTAATAACTCCCTAGCCATTTGATTCAGAGCCCTTTCAATAAGTGGATCCTTCGTATGCTTAAACTTATTGGCTAATTCTATCATCTTCTCATCAGCTTTATGCAGGTGCCTGTATATCCAATCGTTAGGACCAGAGAGCCAAAACTCATTGTATCCCTTGTACCCCCAACTACACATTGGTGGCGTAGCAACCTGATTCTTTGGATACCTCTGTAAATACTCCATAGGACTTATCGTCTCAACTTGAGTCTCCCAATTCCTCGACTCCCAACATTTCTTTATAACAGCATACAAAAATTGTGGACCTTCAAACCACCAGTGACCAAACAACTCTGCATCGTACATAGAAACAATTAAAGGTTCTCTATCCATCATTCCCGAAAGCCATTCTATCTGCCTCTGCCTATTGAATATAAAGTTGCCAGCATGCTCCCAAACTCTCTCCATAGCTTTTTGAGGATTATATGGTTCTTTCCTATCAAGAGGAACATCATGTCCTGTTATCCTGTAGTACTTTATACCTGTCATCAGCCTAATTCCACTCTCGTGTATGTAAGGTCTAATATAATCATAGTCAGCATCGTATCCCAAATCTCTGTAAAATTCTCTATACCAAGGATCTCCAGGATACCCCTCTTTAGCACTCCAAACAGATTTAGAAGTCTCAACATCCCTACCAAAGAAAGCTATACCGTTTCTTGTGTACATCGGTGCGAACACACCATACTTTGGTCTTCTATCAGCATAGAGAATACCGTGAGTATCAACAAAGAAGAACCTTATACCAGCTTCTTTTAGTATTTCTTCAAGCCCAGGATAATAAGCACACTCAGCATTCCAAACACCCCTAGGTGATTTACCAAAAACTCTTTCATAATCTCTCTTAGCCACCAAATACTGAGCTCTAACAGCATTCGGATACATTTCCATAAGTGGCGCATAGCCGTGAGTAGCACTACATGTTATTATCTCAAGTTTACCTAAATCTTGGAACATTTTAAATCCATTCAAAAGGTTCCTATTGTACTTATAAAACACATCCAAAGCGTCCTTAAAGTGCTTCAAATACATTTTAGCTGTCTCATGAAACTCTGGTAACCACCTAGTCCTGTGTATCTCCTTTTCAGCTAATTCTATTAACTTCTGAATATGCCTTTCGTACCTATCCTGAAGTAACTTATCACCTAACATGTTAGCTAAAGGAGGAGTAATAGACATAGTAACCCTAAAATCAACTCCTTCGTTAACCAACCTCTCAAACATCATAAGCAAAGGGATATAAGTCTCACTCATTGCCTCAAACAACCATCTCTCTTCCATAGCATCCGTATACTCTGGATGCCTAACAAACGGCAAATGAGCATGTAAAACCAACATCCAATATCCTTTAGCCATACTTCCTGACCTCCTTAATTTTCAGAAAAACAATAAATGAATAAAAAAACATTTTCAACAGTTTTTAAGACTACAAATATTTCTTTCTTAAAAAAAGGTCAGTAGAAGGATTTTTTATCCTATCAACAAACAAAATACCGTTAAGGTGGTCTATCTCATGTTGAAAAACAACTGCCTCCATTCCTTCCGTCTCTATTTCAATTTCTTTAAATTCTCTATCAAAACCCTTAACAATTAGTTTGTAACTTCTTTCAACGTTACCAGTATAATCAGGAATACTCATACATCCTTCTCTAACTACGACAGCCCCCTCACTATAAATAATTATAGGATTGATTAAAACAACCAATCCGTGTGACACAGTAGTTTTCTTGTGATACCTAGCATCAACAACTATTATTCTCTTGTGAACTCCAACCTGCGGAGCAGATATTCCAATACCACCGGGAGCATTATACATAGTCTCAATCAAGTCATCTATGAAAGCTTGTAATTTCACCTCGTTTTCTTTATTCAATGAAACTTCGGATGAAACTATCTTAAGCCTTTCGTCAGGAAATTTTATAATTTCCAAATTTGCCATAGCTTACATCTCCAACCTATCAGCCTTTTGTACACTAACCTCCAAGCCCATCTCCCTACAAACCTTCTCAACCTTATCTCTAAGAAAATCAACAGAAGGGATATTCGTACCATCAACTGTTATAGACATAACATAAACTTTACCCTTCTCGGAAGGAATAACATCACTATACAAATCAATTATGTTAATGTTGTTCATGTAGAGAACATTGGTAACATTGAAAACGATACCTGGCTTATCAGCACCATAGACATTCAAAACAAACTCCCTCTCAGGATATTTTTCAAACTCAACATACTCATCTTCAAAAATCTCCCTAATATTTATATCTATATCCATCTCATACTCAACTCTCTTTAGTTCCCTCTTAAGAAGTTTATACTTACTCTCGTCAAAGAGATTAAATATCATTATTATAGCAAATTCACCCTGAATTAGAGACATCCTTGAGCCTTCAATACTTCCACCAACCCTAAAAAGCACTTCTGAAACCTTAGCCACTATACCAGGCTTGTCCTTACCCATACAAACTAAAGACAACCTTTTCATGCCTGAATTCTGAAAATAGATAACTAAACTAATCAAACTAAATGATTCTATTGAAAATCAAACAGGTTTGACTGAATTTTATTGAGAGAGGTGTAAGCCCCTCTCTACTCCCCAAACGGTGTGCCCAAAGCACAAATTTTTAAGCACAATCAAGAAAATTTGAATGCCACACAATCCCATTATTATATTTACTCAAATACCAGGGTTTGAATATGAAAAATTCGTTTTTTCTTTTGATTTTCGTGATTCTTCTAACGCCAATTTCTTACGCAGACTTATTCTACGAGCAAATAACGATAGTGAACGATAATGAAACTAACTACACAAGGATGTATGTAAAGACAAACAAGCAGCTCATACAAATGACAGGAATGAAAAGAACAACACTCATAGACCTAACACAAAACAAAGTGTTTGTAAAAGAAAACGGAAATGTCAAAGTGTACAATAGCGTATCAAATTACCTCAAAGACTTATCAGATAGGATAAACCGAGTATTTTCCTTAATCAAAACATTTGGTGTTAATATAAAAATATTTTCAACCTCTGAAAAAAAGAACATAATGGGCTTTGAATGTGTAAAGATTACAAACAACTTTGGTGGATATTATTACATAACTTTAGACATTGCTAAAAACACACTTAACGAATACAACTCTAACATGCTAAAAACAGCAGGAATAGAATTCAACATAGATGAGTTTTTAAAAATTTTTGGTTTTAATAACATGGAAATAGAACCAAACATTAAAAAATACTTCGTCTTTGGAACAGTTGCTGAAAGCCTAGACATAATAAAGGCACCTCTTTATTACGAAAAGAGGGTTACATATCTATCAAAAATCTCAACTAACGAGTTACCCGAAAGTGTGTTTGATTTATCCAATTACAAATAAGAGAGTGCTATTAAGCAAAAGAGCTTTTAGCACAAGGTGCTATTTAGTACATAATTTTTAGTAGACCCGCCCACCCCATTTATTGTTGGAAAACTACGTTTTCCAACACTCTTTAGCTATCAAAGAACTATATAACCTTGAGCACTTAATTAAGAAGATTCTGTAAGTGCTATGAAGCACTAAGCAGTGCTACGAAGCACTCCACCCTAAAATTCTGATGGAGGCTAAATCCTACCTCAACACTAATGAAGAAATTCTATTAAGCACAAGTACTATTAGAAGATATCTAACTTCCTACATCTTCACACAACAGTCAAAAACTTTTGACTTTATCTATGCTCATTGCTACCTTTTAAAAAAGGAGGGAATTATGGACTATGTTGACTTACAAGTAGGCTTTGATGCCCCAGACTTCGCTTTGCCTTCAGATTCAGGAGAAACAATAAAACTCAGTGACCTAAAAGGTAAAAAGGTAATTCTTTATTTCTACCCAAAAGATGATACACCAGGATGCACAAAAGAGGCGTGCTCATTCCGGGATAATTTAGGAGTACTACAAAGTAAAAATGTCGTTGTTCTAGGAGTTAGTGCAGACAGCGTAGAATCACACAAAAAATTCAAACAAAAATACAACCTAAATTTCCCATTACTAAGCGATGAAAAACTTGAGGCAATAAAAAAATATGGGGTATGGAAAGAGAAAAACATGTATGGTAAGAAAACAATGGGAATTGAAAGAAGTACTTTCATAATTGACGAGAAAGGCAAAATAATAAAAATATACAGAAATGTCAAAGTTGATGGACACGTAGAAGAGATAAAAAAGTTTTTAGAGAGTAATTGAATAAAATTAGTGCTATAAGTACCTTTAAGTAGTCACGCCTACCCTTGAGATTCTAAGGGAGGCTCTGCCTCCCTTAATCCTAGTAAAGAATTACTATTTAGCATAAGTGCTTTTAGGA
>JAPYWX010000069.1 GCA_028276145.1 Spirochaetota bacterium | reverse complement strand
TCTTGGCATTGTCAACTTTGAACTTGTAAAGTTCATTACCAGAATTAATTCTAAGAAGATCGTTATAAACTTTTATAGCATCATCGTACTGCCCTTTAGCAAAGAGATTATCAGCCTTATCAAGAAGTTCTTTTTCCAAATCTTTAATTTTGTTGTTAACCTCGGAGAGAAGAAGTTTTATCTCAGAAGAACCAGGGTTATTTTTTAGCGCTAACTCAAGTTTTTCTTTAGCAGTTATATAATCTCCTTTTTCGTATGCCGCTTTACCTTCAGAGAAACTTTTATCCTTATAAAGTTTGTATTCTTCCTCAGCTTTAGATATGTAATTATCAATCAAAGATGTATCATCCCCTAGAGTTAAAGACTTCTCTCTAGCCTGTTTCAAATCATTGATACCGCTTACATAATCACCTTTTCTTATTGACCTCAAGCCTGAAGAAATTAGCTTTGATATCTCCTCTCTCAAAGCAAATTCCTTTGATTTCGCCTCAACCTCCTTTAGTTTCGCTTGGACTTCCTTGTTATTAGGATCAAGCAAAGCAAGTTCTTTTAGCACCTCCATAGCACCTTCATAATCGTAGTTAGCCATAAGCCCTTCAACTTTATTCAATCCTTCTTTAACCTTATACGACACACTAAGTTCATTAACCTTCTTTTTAGTTTCATCGTAATAATTTTTAAAAGAAGGATACCTCGGGTCAGAGGTATCTATGATATTAGCCAGAGAATCAAATTTACTCAAAGCTAAATCATACGAAGAAGACTTGTAAAGTGAAATACCTTCATTAAGTAAACTATTAACAATCTTATCATAGTTCGTTTTAGCTTCATTGAATATTCTAATTGCCTCAGAGTTGTTGCTCTGTATTAAAAGGACAGCCTTAGCTTCATTCATAGCACCAACATAATCTTTATTTTCAAGCAAAGTTCTGGCTTTGGTAATCCTAATATCTATGTTGGATTTTAATTCTCCCATCTTATTACTAACCTTCTGTGCTATACTTATAGCCTCCGGAAGGTCCTTAAGTAGTTTTATAGCCTCATCCCAAGTATTAAAAGCATCGGTAAATTTGCCCTCACCAAATAGCTCTGTAGCCTTCGCATCATAATCAAAAGCATTTGACTTTATTATCTGTATGGTATTACTTAGCTCGTTGTAAGCAACATTGTTTTGATTGTAGTAAGAAATCGCCTCTCTAAACTTTCCTATAGCCCCCCAATAATCCCCATTATTCCTCAAGTTAACCCCTTCAACAACCAAAGCATCAGATTTAGCTTTGTCCTGTTTGATTTTTGAAGAGATTTCTATCTCTTTGAGAGTTTTATTTCTATAATCAATCGCATCCTTATTGTCAGGGTAAACATCTATAGCCTTGTTAAAAAACTCAAGAGCCTTAGCAAAGTTATACGACGAAAATTCTTGAAGTCCCTGCCTATAAAGCGAATAAGACAAATCTATCTTCTGTTGTTCTTCTAACTTCTTAGTTGTTTCTAGTGCTATCCTGTCATCTATCTCTTTAGCCAACTTTAAAGTAGGCTCATGGTAAGGGTTAAGATTAAAATTACTGCTTATTACACTTTTAGCCTCAAACAATTTGTTTTGAGAAAATAGAGCCAAAGCATCTCTATAATTCTTATTGACTTCATCAGAAACGATTTTTTCTATCTCTTTAATTCCATCAAGTGCTTCAGAATTGTAAGGATTAATTTCTAGAACTTTTTTGTACTCTTTGATAGCATCACCATACTGACCTTGAGACCTGAGAACTTGAGCCCTCGTAAGAAGTGTTTTAATGAATTCTCTCTGTTCAGCAGTAAGCCACTCATCACTTTCAAGCCTAGTTTTTAGTTTCTGAATGTATATCAAAGCAACTTCATTCGTAGGATTATAACTAAGAGCTTTATCAAAGTGCTTCTTTGATTCATTAAAATTCCCTCTCTCAAATTCCAAAATTCCCTTTTCAACTTCTTCCTTGTCTGGAGTGATACCCAAAACCTGCTTAACTCCCTTCTCACCAAAAATCAAGTACACACTAGGTAAGTATTGATACTGATAAAACGAAGAACTTATATTACCTATCCCCAAAGGTGAACTGAGGAAACTTAAAATCAAAGATAAAGAAAGACTTTTGTTATCAACGCTAAATGAAATTTTTAGTCCTTCCAAAGGCTCAGAAGAAACACCAATACCATAAATCAAGTTTTCATAAGAATTAACAAAACTACCATCACTAGGAAAATCCCTTATAAACCCCAAGCCAAAGATGGGATACAAGTAAAAATAATTCCACAATTTTTTGTCATCAAAAAACAAAGACAAAGGCGAAAATCTCGCTCCTAATTCTGTGAAATTACCGAACGAAAAATCACCAAAAAACCCTCCCAGGAAGAATCTCGTAGTTAATGAAAAATCAACATTTTTCATCCTCGCTAATGTACCCAAATTAAAAACAAAAAAGTTCTCCAAAAAGTAATCCGAAGGATTATACCAGCTAAGATGCCAGATTTGAGAAGAAAAAATCAAAGAAGCTCCAAAATCAAAATCAGCAAAATCAAAAGAAAACAAATTACTCAACTTACTACCCAAGCCAAACATTATAAAACCTTCGTTAATAGTACCTACAGCATTCCCAGAATCATCAAAAGCAACATCACTATTACCATGTATACCCAACCCAATATTCAACGGAAAACCAAAGGGTTTAAAGTAACCAGAAACAACAGGAATCGTAGAACCAGGAATGTTATTCAGTGAAAAGCCTAAAGAATAGTTTTGAGATACATCCAAAGATTGAGGAGACGAGAAAACAGCAAAAGGTGAACTATCAAAAGGCAAGAAAACCTTAGAAAACCCTTCACTACCTGGAGTAATACCTTCGGATATGTATTCATATACTATAAACCCGCTTGAAGAAACAGAAAGGAGCAAAAACAAGAACAAAACTAGTAGTTTTCTCATAATTTACCTCTAAATAATAATATAATTCAAAAACATATCACTAGCAAACACATTATAAATTAATTTTCTGAACATTGATAAAGTTTCTTAAATAGGTGCCATTTAGCACATTACTTTAAGTAATCCCGCTCACCTACCTACCCTTAATTCTTGTTGGGATATTTCGTATCCCAACGCCCTGTATGTTTTTTATTGAAGAATGCTATAAGCACCTTTAAGTAGCCCTGCCCTAATTATTTGAAGAGAGGCTTCAACTCTCTTCACTCTCTAGAACAATTAAGAAGGTGATATAACATCTTTAAGCATTCATGAGTAGGTGCTAGAAGCACCCCACCCGCCCTAATTAATTGTAGAGAGAATTCGTCTCTCTACGCTCTTTGAAAATAGGAAAAAAGTGTTAATTAGCACTACGCCCCCTATTAATTGAAGGGAGGTTTCACTTCTATACACTTTCAAGATGTATAAATAATGTGCTATTAAGCACCCCACCCCAGCCTATCCTAGTTGGGATACCCACATCAAAGATGCTTCATATCCCAACACCTTAGAAGTCCTGTAAGTTCTAGCTTACCTAATCCAATTAAAAAGTGCCTCAAGCACACAGTGCCTTAAGCACAAAGTGCTATGAAGCACATTACTTTAGGTAGCCCCGCCCACCCCACCCATTTTTAATGTTGGGATGCTCCGCATCCCAACACCCTGTATCTTTTTTATTGAAGATTGCTATTAAGCACAGAGTGCTATTAAGCACCTCATTAAGAAAGTGCTAATAAGCACTCGTTGGAAAGCGGAGCTTTCCAACACTTTTCACCTATCAAATCAAAGGTGCTAATTAACACTTAAGAAAGTGCTATAAACACCCTGTCCTATTTGATGAAAAGAGGCTATGCCTCTCTTCGTTCCCTGTAATAATAAAAAATGTGCCTTAAGCACACAGTACCTTAAGCACAAAGTGCTATTAAGCAAATCTTGCTTTAGCACATTACTATTAGTAGTCCCACACACCTTATTTGACTAAAAGAGGCAAAGCCTCTTAATTTTCCAGTAA
This sequence comes from Spirochaetota bacterium, assembly GCA_028276145.1. Lineage (GTDB taxonomy): Bacteria > Spirochaetota > Brevinematia > DTOW01 > DTOW01 > JAPYWX01. The sequence goes on along the minus strand of JAPYWX010000069.1, from coordinate 3,708 downwards.
AAGGTATTATAAATCCCCCAAGAACTTTTCCTGTTTATCGTATAGGTATATTAAAACTTTTTGTGTAGATGTTTAGGAAATGTTAAAATAAAATACAGGGAGGCTATCGCCTCCCTTTAAAGTAAATTTTATAATGCTTTATCTCCTCTTTCTTTAGTCCTTATTCTAACAACTTCAACTATATCTGAAACGAAAATTTTACCGTCCCCAATGTTACCGGTAAAAGCCTTATCAGTTATTATTTGAATCACTTTTTCAACATCACTATCGCTTACAACAATTTCTATTTTCACTTTTTCAATAAACTCTATCTTGTACGCTTTTCCTCTGAACAATTCAACTAATCCTCCTTGTTTTCCACGACCTTTGACATCGTAAAATGTTAAGCTATTGAACCCAGCCTTTGAAAGCCCATCAACAACACCTTCTATCTTTTCAGGTCTTATAATAGCTTCAACTTTCTTCATAAATACCTCCCAAAAATTTATTTTTCATAGGCTTTTTCTCCATGCAAGGAGAAATCAAGCCCATAAACTTCTTCCTGCGGCTCAACTCTAAGCTTAGTAATTAAAGAAGTAATAAACAGTGATATCAACGTTCCAACGACAACCAACAATATTGTAATCAAAATAGATATAGCTTGAACCAAAAGTTGGTTAGGATTACCATACAACAACCCAGCTTTACCACCTACACTAGGATCAGCGAATACACCTGTCATTAGAGCACCCCACATACCACCAACACCATGAACACCAAAAACATCCAAAGAATCATCGTATTTGAGAGCTTTTTTAACTCTTGAAACAAAAATATACGATAGTATTGAGACAGTAAATCCTATAAATATAGCGCCACCAATATTAACAAAACCAGAAGCAGGAGTTATAGCAACAAGCCCAGCAACAACACCAGTCACAGCACCAATCAATGACACCTTCCTTGATACTATGTAATCTATGAGCATCCATGAAATACCAGCAGCTGCTGCAGCAGTATTAGTCACAAGCCAAGCATTACCAGCGAGCCCATCAGAAGCCAAACCACTACCAGCATTGAACCCAAACCATCCAACCCAAAGCAAAGCAGCACCTATAAATGTATAAACTATATTATGCGGAAGAATATTATCCTTCCCATACCTAACCCTTTCACCTAAAACAATAGCTAATATCAAAGCTGTAATACCAGAAGAAGTATGAACAACCAATCCTCCAGCAAAATCAAGAGCACCAAGAGTTCCACCTATATAACCACCACCCCAAACCATGTGAGCCAACGGCGTATAGACCAACAACGACCACAACAATATAAATATTATCCATGCCCCAAAATTCATTCTCTCAACTATAGAACCACTTATGAGTGCCACCGTTATTATTCCAAAAACCATCTGGAATACGACAAACACATATTCTGGAATGGTACCAGAAACCGAATCAATCGTAACACCTCTCAAAAACAGCTTATCCAGATTACCTATTATACCTCCTATATCACCACTAAATATCAGGCTATATTGGTATATAACCCAAGTTATGCTTACAGTAAAAGCTGCAGCCACACTATAGTATATCGTAGATATCACATTCTTACCACGAATCATACCACCATAGAATAGAGCTAAACCTGGTATAGTCATAAGAAGCACCAATGTAGCAGAAGTCAACAGCCAGGCAGTATCACCAGAGTTAGCACTAGGTGCGCTTTCCTGCCCAAAAGCAATAGCACCAACAGCTACTATCAGAAAAGTAGCAAATGTAAATATCTTTAACTGTTTCATATAACCCTCCTTAATCTTTTCAATATGCAAAATACATACCAAAATAAACCTACTCTAAAGTTGTTCAAATAACCTCTCGCCTCACCTCTTAAAAGTTTTCAACATACTCAAACTTATATTTATTAAATAAGCAACAATTCCTGAAAAATGTAAAAATTAGTTCCTGACTAATCAGTAATTCAAAAAATTGCTTAAATTTTAAGCAAATCCCAATATATAGCCAAATTTTTACACATATTCATTACACTGCAAAATAACTCATAAAATTAATAACATAAAAAACAAATTTAAAATTTTTGCCTAATTTTTAAGCAAAAAGTCACGATTTTTTAATAAAACTGCTAAAAGCACTTAATTAAGAAGGTGATATAACTTTAATTATTCATGAGTAGATGCTAGAAGCACACAACCCGCCCTCCAATCTATTACCTTTTATTTATTCTAGAGTGCTTTAAGCAAGAAATGTTATAATTAAATACTAAGAAGTAACTTATAAGCAACTTGTAAATGGCACTAATTTTGCATCAATATTTATCAAAGGAGGTGTATATGAAAAAAATAATTCTCATTTCAGTGCTAATCAGCACGATGCTGATTATGGTTATTTCGCCCAACACAGCAAACGCTGTTGCCTTTTCACCTTGGGTGGGAATGACCGGAAGTGGTAAGGTAGCAATAACCCCAACCTTTTACATTCCAACATCATTTGACAGTGTAACATTGGATATAGTAGGGGGATACGGCATAAGCGATAATATAGACTTACAAGTTAACCTCTCAACTATAACATTTTCTTCAAGTGGTGTAGAGTGGGGAGGAGCATGGGTAATGCCTAGATACGACTTTGGTAAACTATCAATTCTTGACTACAATATAATCGCTTTACAACTAGGCTACTCATCAGGATTCTGGGGTTCTATACAATACCATACTATGCTAAACATACTACCTAGTACCATCTTTATAGAACTGAATCTATCGGCAAGTCTAAGTAGCATATCATCAATAATAGCTCTAGTACTAAAGCCACTAGAATTTTTGTCCCTCTACGTAGAGTTTGACCCATCTATTTCTTACAGTGGTCATCTTTCACATACCGTCATACCGGGAATAGATATAAACCTTGGTAGTGGTGGTGAGATTAACTTAGGTTATGATCTTGGTTCATCTCAAATAGTTGGGTGGTACTCCATAAGTTTCTAAGTGCTTAAAGCACTTGGTGCTTAAAGCACATGGTGCTTAAAGCACGTGGTGCTCAAAGCACATTGCTCCTAAAGGACTAGGTATATTAAAATTTTTTTGTAATACAGGGAGGCTATCGCCTCCCTTAACCCTTTTAAGGAAGTGTTATAAGCACATAGTGCTATAAGCACATCACCCCATCCATTTTATAGTTGTAAGGCTATGACTCTTCCCACTTTCAAGAGTATTTAAACAAATTTGAAAAAAATTAATGAGTAGGAAAAATAAAAAACGAATTTTACTGTACGGGCAATTCAAGAACAACTCCCTTGATTGACCATAATTATGCGATGCTACCTATTATTTCAATGACACTTGAAAGGTCATAGGTACTTCCCATACCTATTACTCTGTCCATAAACTTAATAAATGCAATATTCTTAGATCCGTAACCGAAAAGCAAGGAAAGATTCATATCAACGACTTGTGAAACATTAATGTTTCTACCTATTAGGTTTTCGTCTAGTTTTAATTCTCTTATAGCATCAAATGGCAAACCAAAAGCAACCTCAGGTACCATTTTATCACTAAAAACTATGACATAATTCAAACCAAAGAACTCTTTGAAGTAATAAGCCAACATAACAACCTTGTCTTTAGGTTCAATGTAGATATCCTCTAAAATACTTCTTATCGTCTTAAAAATCAACGCATTCCTATAACCGTAAAATCTGTAGACATCC
>JAPYWX010000068.1 GCA_028276145.1 Spirochaetota bacterium | reverse complement strand
TTTAAAGAGATAAGGAGGTTATATGAGTAAAGTTGTTTTAATAACAGGAGGTACTTCTGGAATAGGTAAAGCTACAAGTATACTCCTGAGTAGTAGGGGATTTAAGGTTTATGCTACTGGCAGAAATGTTGACAAAGTTAGGGACTTGGAGGAGAAAGGTATAGCTCTTCTTTACATGAATCTTTTGGATGAGGAGAGTATAAGAAATGCCTTTGATGAAGTAATAAAAAGGGAAGGAAAGATTGACATTTTAATAAACAATGCGGGATATGGTATAGCGGGAAGCGTTGAGGATGTGCCTATTGATGAAGCTAGGAAACAGTTTGAAGTGAACTTATTTGCTCCAATTAGGTTATCACAATTAGCAATACCTAAGATGAGAGAAAATGGAGGGGGTAGGATTATAAACATAACATCAATAGCATCATTTTTACCTTCACCGATACTGAGTTGGTATTCTGCTTCTAAATCTGCCTTTGGCTTTTTGTCGTTTGCGATGAGGGTTGAACTTTCAAGGTTTGGGATAGATGTTGTTTCTGTTGCTCCTGCAGGTATAAGTACCAATTGGCCATTAATTGCATCATCATACCTAGAAAAGTTTTCATCGAACTCTCTTTACTCTAAGGTTGCTGAAAGGATGTTTAAGTTTTTCGAGAATAGTATAAAGTCTTCGCCATCTCCTGAGATTGTAGCTAAGAAAATATACAAGATAATAATGAAGAAGAAGACTAAACCAGTATACTTTGTGCCTTGGTATGCTAAGTTGTTTTACTTCACATCAAAAGTTTTACCCATCACATGGCTAGAAAAAGCCTATAAACTATTTCTAAGGGATTAGGTTTTTAAATTTGTTGTATCAGAGAGGCTACGCCTCTCTGTGATTTTATATTTAATTACTTCAATAGGGTAAGTTTTCGCTCTTTGTTCATTAATATCAACAAGAAAGTGTTTTAAACACTTTAGAAGGTTCTTAAGCATAAGTTCTACTAGGGTACTTAATTAAGAAAGTGCTATTAAGCACGAGGTGCTATGAAGCACAAGGTGCTATGAAGCACAGGATTTTTTCAGCGGAATTGTTAGTTCTTGATATTAGTTGGGTTATACATAGAAAATTTTTGGAATATGAGAAGGATAAAGGTGACTATTGTTGGGGCTGGTAATGTTGGGGCTACTGTTGCTAATATATTAGCTTTGAAAGGGATGTTTGATGTTGCTATGGTTGACATTGATAGGGATTTAGCTAAGGGTAAGTCTCTTGATATTCAGCAGCAGTGTGCTTTAGTAGGTTCGGACAGTAGAGTTGAGGGAAGTAACGATTACAGTATAACTGAAGGCTCTTCAATTGCTGTAATAACGGCTGGTATAGCAAGAAAACCTGGGATGAAGAGAGAAGATTTGTTGAAAACGAATGCTGAAATAGTGAAACAAGTTATTGAAAACATAAGGAATTATTCACCGGAAGCTACAATAATAGTTGTTACTAATCCCGTAGATGCAATGTCTTACCTTGCTTATAAGGTTTCAGGTTTACCTAAGAATAAGGTTATGGGTATGGGTGGTGTTCTGGATACTGCTAGGTTCATGTACTTCATAAAAACCAAACTGAATGTTTCGTATAACTCAATAAGAGCAATGGTTATTGGTGGACATGGTGATGAGATGGTGCCTTTGATATCATCGACTTATATTGGTAACAAGCCTATTAGGTCTCTGCTTTCGGAGGAAGAAATAAATGAAATAGTTATTAAAACTCAGCAGGGAGGTGCGGAAATAGTTTCTCTCCTTAAGACAGGTTCAGCATATTATGCTCCTGGTATGTCTGTCGTCAGAATGATAGAAAGTATAGTATTCGATAAAAAAGAAATTTTACCTTGTTCTGTGATGTGTGAAGGTGAATACGGAATAAATGATATATTCTTTGGTTTACCTATAAAATTGGGTAAAAATGGAGTTGAGGAAATCGTTGAAGTTGAATTAGATTCAAAAGAAAAGGAGATGCTAAGTAAATCTGTAGAAAGTGTGAAGAGCACTATAAAGCTATTAAAGGAGTTGATAACTCTTTAGGTAGTTCCTGAGCCATTCATTTATTTCTTTCCTATCAGAAGAGTATTCTAACGCATATCTTATGAAAGATTTTGAGTATTCCTTAGGCGTGCCGGTATCAAAGAAATAATTTTTATCAACCTCTATACCAAGAACTTTACCTTCGCTACAGAGTCTATTTATTACACCAATGTGATAGAATTCACCTTTGCCGTCAAATTTGTTCCATTCTTCTTTGAGGAGTTCTAGGAACTCAGGAGTGAATAGGTATCTACCTATAGAGATGTATTTAGATGGTTCTTTACCTGCTGGTGGTTTTTCTATTATCCCTTTTATTACAAAAAAATCATCTGATTTTTTTATGTCAACTACACCAAATCTAGAAACATCTTCTCCTTCTTTGTTGAGCAAAGACAAGACATTTTTCCCTGTTTTGTTGTGTAACTCTACGAGTTTTGAGGTAAGTGCGAATGAAGGCATTACAACATCATCTGGGTAGACCAAAACGAAGCTTTCATTTCCAATAAATGGGGCTGCTTCCATTATTGCGTTTCCTACTCCCTGCATTCTTTTTTGCCTAACAAAGCAAACATTTATATTACTAGGTGAAATAAGTTTTTCCTGTTCTTTGCCTTTAAAGAATGTTTCTAGTTCAAATTCAATATCAAAGTAATCATCGAGGCTCTTTTTCCTTCTGCTCGTAACGATTATTATGTCTTTTATTCCAGCATTAACGAGCTCGTCAATTGAGAATTGAATTGTTGGGATATTGTAGAGCGGTAGCATTTCTTTAGGGATGGTCTTGGTTATGGGGAAAAACCTACTGCCATACCCAGCAGCAATTATTACTCCTTTCATGACAGAATTATAATGTTTCTCAAAGTCTCAATTCACTTTCTAAGAAAGTGCTATTAAAAAGTGCTATTAAGCACTTCTCCTTAATTTTTCAAAGCTATATTTCCTTTTCGCCTGATGGTTAGAAAAAGTGCTTTAATCCCTAATTTAACTTTTTCGAAGCATGTAAAAATGTCCTTGAGTGACTCTTTATAGTAAATGTTTAGATTACAGGGTTAGATGAATTATCAAAAGTTTTCTATTGAAGCAATTATTTGTTATGAATGAATTAAAACTATCAGTTACTAAGTTTTTTAGTTAGTTATTAAATTCATTTTTGTTGAAATTATAGTGTTTAAGTATTAACATTTTCCAATGAAAAGCAGGGTTTTGGGGTTTTTTTTGTTTTTATTCGTACCATATATCGCTTTTGCTTCGTATTTTGTAAGTAATTTAGATTATAGTGTTGATGGCTCTAAGATTGAAATTAAGTGGTATCAGCCGGAAAACTTTACTAATACTTACTTGTACTACAATGTTTATTTTTCTTCTACTCTACCGAGGTATACCAACGGTAGTTTTGAAAATTTCTTAGATTTCAACCTGATAGGTGTTGTCAAATACTCAACAAATAGGTTTACAAAGTTTGTTTTTACTAATCATCAGAGTAACTACTATTATTTAGTTTTACCTGTCACTAATGGTTTCTTCGTCTTTGAAGATTTTTACTCTTTAGTTCTTCCAAAGATATCTGCTGCTAATATTACAAATACTACTAACTTTAGTTTGTCAAATATTGTTTCTATTCCTAGTCAATTTGTAAGTTCAAATAAGGCTATGAATATAACTACTACTAATTTGTCTAATATTTCGGTTCTTCCTACATCGGATGATTTCGACCATAGATTAGGGAAAATACTAAACGACTATTTTTTCAAAGGAAAGTACGAAATTTCTCTTGAGAAGCTCATTTCGTTAAGAGATGAAATATATGATGAAAGGGAGAAATCTATAGTCAGTCTCTACATTGCTAGGTGTTACTATGCTATAGGGAAGAAAAGAAAGGCTATTAGAATTCTACTACAGATAAACGATCCAGAAATAAAGGACATTGCAGAATTTTGGTTAAATAGGTTTGCGAGGTACTTTTAGTTATTTCTCTATTTCCTCTAACGAAGTGTCTTCTATTGTTCTTTGCTCAGTTTTTAGGTCAACTCCGTTTCCTAATCCTTCTATTAACTTATCCAAGTCCTCTTCTCCGGTTATTTTTCTTACTATTTCAGGTATAGCATTTGTTCCGTAGGCTTTTAATAGCTCGAGTGCTTTTCTTATGTTTTCTGATTCTTCACCATTTGGAGCAATTTCAAGGTACTTTTCCCACATTGAAATGGTTGTATCTACATCAAGAATGTTTATTGATGCCATACCACCAAACCAGTAAGATTTTGGAAATGACGGGTTTTTGGATATGGTTTGACGGAAGTAGGATAGAGAATTCGTGTACTCTTTCTTTAGATAGTAAGCATACGCAGTATTGAACGTGAAAACCCAATCCATCTGTCCTAGTAGTATTCCTTCTTTAAATGTTATTATAGCTTTGTCAAGCTCACCAGTTACCATGTATGAATTACCTAGCATGAGAAGTATTTCTTCGTTTGTTGTTTCTTTGATTAGCTTTTCTAGTACTATTTTTGCCATGTCAAAATTTTTGTTGTAATAGAAATTAGTTGCTTTGGAGTAAAAATCCGAAGAATAGGAAAAACATGGTTCTAAACTTATAAATATTAAAATCAAGACTACTAAAAGCCACATAATAATAAGTTACGGAATTAAACTTATCGTTTCAAGTTTAGGAAATTATGTTTGATTTGAAAGGGTTTCTTGATATGGAATAAAATGTTTGCATGAAAGATAGCATTTCTGGTTCTGCTATAGTTTTACACTCAGGGGGGCTTGATAGCACTGTTTGTTTATTTTGGGCTAAAGAGAGATTTGACAGAGTTATTGCACTTAACATAACTTACGGGCAGAAGCATTATATTGAGTCATTTATTTCTGCTAGGCTGTGCGAAGAATATGGAATAGAAAGGATTTCTATAGATATTTCGGGTATATCTCACCTATTTCAGACATCTTCGCTAGTTGGAGACAAAGAAATAAGGGAAAAATTCTATCCTGACAGAGGAATAATATCGACTTATGTTCCTCTTAGGAATACGCTTTTTTCTGTGATTGCTGGTATTGTTGCTGAGAGACTAGACGTAACAAACATCGTTTTAGGTATTCACGCTTCTGATTCTCCGAATTATCCGGATACTCGTCCTGAATGGGCTTCTACAATTGAGGCAGTTCTAAATGCAGGTTCAAAATTTGCTTTCGAAAATAAAAGGGTGATTGTTCATACTCCTTTAATTAATCTGACTAAAAAAGATATAATTCTATTGGGTGCAAAGTTAGGGGTTCCGTTTGAACTAACATGGAGTTGCTATTCCCCTATAGATTTGGGTAGTGCTGTGAAGCCATGTATGAATTGCCCTTCTTGTAATGCCAGAAAGAAGGCATTTGAGGAGGCAGGTATACAGGACCCACTTTCTTATTTTAGGTTTGAATAGACTAAAAAGATGACATTATTCTGTTCAAAATATGCAATATTATTTTTCTTTGTTCTTCCAATGGGATATCAACTTTTATAGTTGTTCTACCATCAGGAAGCATCATAGGAATTAGATTAACATTTGTTATGTTTTGTTGAGATGTTTTTGATATTATTATGGATGGATTTATTATGTTCTCAAACTTTACTAGATTTCCTTGAACATCTGAAGGATTTACGAATCCTTTTATTTCTATTGATTGTCCTATTCCGTCTATCTGAAGGGTGTAGCTTCCGTATATAGCTAAGAGTCCATCGGAGTAGCCTATTATGAGGGCATTCAAGAATCCTTTTGAATCTATGGTACTTTCGTAGCTTAGTTGTCTCTTTGTTGTTCCGCTTTCTTTTACTGACATTTGGGGAACAAATGAAACATCGCCACCACCCATAGGTGAGGAAATGTCACTGTTTAGTGTTATTGATATATTTTTTGAAAACTTCAAAGAGTTTTTTGTATCAAAAATTATTTTTACACTTCTCCCTACTAAGCTTTCAGGTTGTGCGACATACATGTCTCTTATGCCAAATCCATAAGATGCTATCAAAATAAGAAAAATTATTGCTAAGTATTTGTTCATGAAAAGATTTTCGTCAGTATGTCTTGGAAAATTTAAAGAACCTTAGTTTTCGAATGTTGGGACTAGGCTAGATAGGGTATTATACTTGTCAACTAAATCTTTGTTTTGTTTGATGAATTCCTGGAATTCTTTTTGGTGTTCTATTGCATAGCTTTCGAATGCTTCAATTGTTAAACCAAAAGCTTCTAGAAGTTTTTGTTTTTTGTCTGTAAGGTAGAGTTCGACTTCTTCTTGTGATATACCGTTTGTGTTTGTACTGGATTGAGCTTTTGCTATAAGTTCTTTGCCCCAGTAGTAATTGCTTACTACTATTATTGAAGATAGTTCTATAAACCTTCTAGGAGTTAGCTCAATTGGTTTAGGAGTTTTTAATTCGACTACAATATCATTGAGGAGACTGTTAAGTTCTTTTTCTAGTTCTTTGTCGGTAGAAGTATCGTTACTACCTTTACATGCTCCAAAGAAAAAGACTAAGGAAACTAATGTGAGTAAAACTAATTTTCTAAAATTTCCCATAGCTTACCCCTCTAACTGAAAGTATAAAAGTAACAAAGATTATTTGTGAAATTTTCTAAAATTGCCAAATTGCTATGTAGCCGTCTCTATCTCCTGATATTAGGAACTTTGAATCAGGAGTTATTCTTAGAGCCATAACATCATTTTTGTGCCATTCTAAGGTTTTTTCTAGTTTCATCTTGTTGACATCCCATATCTTTATTTTTGTTGATTTACCGCCACTTATCACGAATTGTCCATTAGGAGAGAATGTCCCAACTACTATTGGCAGTTTATCGTCGTCGTAAAGTTTACCTAGCAAATTGAAGTTAAAGTCCCAAACAGATATACTAGAATCTTCAGAAAATAAAGCTATTTTATCGTCTGAAATATCGGTAAATTCTAGTGGTCCTGCATGTGCTCTGAGAATTTTTACAATACTCAAGTCACTGGGCTTTAGAATTTTGGAAGTTTTGTCTTGACTTGCGGTAACTAGGTAACCTAGCTTCTCGTTATATTTTACTTTCCATATCTCGTTTTCGTGAATTTTTTCTTGTTTCACAAGTTCGAGTTTGTTGCTTATAAACTTGATTATATATACAAAACCTTTTACATCGGAAGCGAAAATAAGATTGCTTTCCTTTGAAACTTCAATGCTTTGAATTCCTTTGTCAGTTATTCTCGAGTTGTCTATAAATTTTAGTTCTTTTGAGAAAACTTCTATGTAGTCATAGCTACCTGAAAAAATGTATTGCCCGTCTTTTGAAAACTTTACAGGAGGAGCCCAAAGTTGAGTATATAGCCTTAATATGGAAGCCACTTCTTTTAATTGCGGTAATCTACTTATATCCCAGAGTTTTATAGTTTTATCTGAGCCACCAGTAACCATGAATTTGCCATCTGGCGAAATGTCGATGTAATATATGTAACCATTGTGAGCTTTGAGTGTTGTAACTGGAGAAAGATTTTCAGAAAGTTTTATTACTTTCTGTTCTTCTTTAGCTGGTATTATTTCGTCTCGGGTTTCTTGTTTTACCTTTTTTTCGGTGCAGGACTGTAGAGCTAGGATGAATAAAAATATTACAGAGAAACTTAAAAATACTCTTTTCATAGAACCATCTCCACAGATTGATTATACAATAA
>JAPYWX010000066.1 GCA_028276145.1 Spirochaetota bacterium | reverse complement strand
TTATACTTAAGATTGTTTCTCTTGTACCGGCTAGTTTCTTGAATATTTTTAGTATAACCAGCCTTAACAAATATAGTATCAACGATAGCAAAGCTATTGTTAATATGAATTTGTAGTTGCTTAACATAGCGTCCTGATAGTTAGGATAGATTAAAAATAAAATTAGGTAATTTTTTTCAATTTCTTATATTTGATTTTTCTAGTAGGATTTATTAATATTTAAGTATGACTTTTAGGAGGAAGAGTAGGAAGGTTAGGGTTGGGAGCATTTACATAGGTGGTGATGCTCCTATTACTGTTCAGACGATGCCAACTAGTAAGACTACGAATATAAAGGAAACTGTTGATATAATAAAAAGGTGTGAGGAAGCAGGGGTTGACATTGTTAGGTTAGGTATGCCTGATATTGAATCTGCTAGAGCTATAAAAGAGATAAAAAGGCATGTTAATGTTCCAATTGTTGCCGACATACACTTTGACTACAAGATAGCACTTGAGGCAATAAAGAGTGGTGCTGATAAAATTAGGCTTAATCCAGGTAATATAAAAGAAAAATGGAAGGTTGAGGAAGTTGTTAGAGCGTGTAAGGACAATGGTATACCTATAAGGATTGGTGTTAATGCTGGTTCTATAGATAGGTCTAAATATCCGTCACCTACACCTGAGACTTTGGTTGATTCTGCTTTTGGACATGTTAAGATCCTTGAGGATTTGGGGTTTTTTGATATTGTCATTTCGGTTAAACACAATGATGTTATTACGATGATAGAGGCTTATAGGATGATTGCTAAGATGTGTGATTATCCTCTGCATCTTGGTGTTACTGAAGCTGGCACTGAATTCAAGTCAACTATCAAGAGTGCTATAGGAATAGGTACATTGTTAGCTGAGGGTATAGGTGATACGATAAGGGTTTCTCTTACGGGTGATTCTGTCAAGGAAGTTGAAATAGGGATTGCTATACTACAGCAGTTTGGGTATAAGCCTACTTATGTTGATATTGTTTCCTGTCCTATGTGTGCTAGAGCTGATGTTAATATAATTGAGCTTACTAATAAGTTTGAGCAGCTTACTAAAAACATGAAGAAGAAAGTAAAGGTTGCTATAATGGGGTGCGTTGTTAATGGTCCAGGTGAATCTATGGATGCTGATATAGGCGTTTCATGTGGTAAATCTGGCTCTGTTGTATATAAAGGTGGAAAACTATACAAAAGGATAAATAACGACGAGATAATAGACACTCTTATTGAGGAATTAGAAAAGGTTTAACCTTGTAGTTTACTAGTGATTTCTTTGTAATGTTGTTTGATTTCTTCGTTATCTGGCATTAGAGATATTGCTTGTTTTATTTCGTTATATGCTTGGATTATTTCACCTTTTTTATAGTATACCCATGCTAGTGTGTCTCTTATCTCTGGTGAATCTGGGTCAAGGGATATTGCCTTTCTAGCTAGCCTTGTTGCTTCACCTAGATTTATTCCTATTTCTGCATATATGTAAGCTAAAGCGTTCAGTACTCTTGGGTTTTCTGGGTCTATGTCCATAGCTTTTTTTAAGTATATTAAACTTTGGTCGTATCTTCCCGTCTTCTCAAATACATGTGCTATTGCTAGTAGTGCCGATACACTCTGAGGGTTTATTTTGAGTACTTCCCTGAAGCAATTTTCAGCTAGCTTGTATTCTTTTTTCATTGTGTATATGTAACCGCACAGCATGTTTGACCTTAAAGCTACGAAGTAACTTGTGTTATCTTTTGAAGAGTGTAAGAGGTGATTTAATGCCGCATCGTAGTTACCTAAATTCAGATATGTAAGCCCAATGTAATAGTTGTATTCTGGATCTTTCGGATTTGTCCTATACACTTCCTTGAATATCTCTAAAGCTTCTTTATACTTTCGTGCTTTGAAAAGGGATATGCCTCTTTCTACAAGTTCTGATTTTTTCTTTTTGCTTTGGATTGCCTCTTCCATTACATTCATATTATAAATATTCGTTGCTAAGTTTCAAACCTAAAGGAAATTTAGCACCTAATTGAAAAATGTAGAAAGATTACTGTTGTCGTTTTAGAATACTTTCAATAAGGTGTTGGGGGATTTATGAAAAAATTGCTTTTTGTCTTTGTTTTCTTGCTTTTTTCTGTTTATTCTTATTCTCAATTCCTTTTTGGTACTTTCTCGCCTCTTAAAGATTGGAAGAAGATTGAAACAAAGTACTTTGAAATATACTTTACGCCTGAGTCACAAAATTTCGCTAGTAAGGTATATTCTGTTTGTGATGAGGTTTATGAACTACTTAAAGGTAGGATGAATTCAGGGTTTGATTACAAATTTCCTGTTATTGTCGTTGATAGTAGTGATTTACCCAATGGCTTTTACATGCCTATTCCTAGACCTAGAATAGTCCTTTATTCTTCAATGATTAGTAAAAATAGTCATTTTTTCTCAGATGATGATGTTAAAATTTTGTTTTTGCATGAGCTAACTCATGCTTTGGCAAGCGAGCCGGCAAGAGGTTTCTGGTCAATACTTAGAGCAATATTCGGGTACTATGTAGTTCCCAATTTATACCTTCCCGGTACTTTTTTAGAATCAATAACAGTTTTTAATGAAAGTTCTTGGGGGTTTGGTAGGATTAATAACCCTATGTTTTCTGATATTCTTCTTGCTGATGTATATTATGGAAAGTTTAGAAGTTTTTATAAATCCTCTCTCGTTGGTTATGATTTTTCTCTTGAGGAGTGGTACCTTTACGGTGGGCTTTTCTTTGATTATCTACGCGAGAAGTATGGCTACGAAAAAGTGGTGTCATTCTACACTGAAAATTCCTATTACATGCCTAACTTCTTTTACCTTGCTTTTAAAAACACTTTCGGTAGAACAATTTTTGAAGAATGGGATGATTTTAGAGGCTACGCCTCTACTAAATTATCTAATAGAATTTCAAATTCAGAGTTGCCAGAATTCCTAACATCCGAAGGATGGTATAAAAACGATTTTAGGTTATTTGATAAATTTATAATCTATTCTCAAAGTTCAACGAAAACTGCTTTCTCTGGGCTTAAATACATCTCTTTAGATGGTAAACAGAAGGGATTTTTGCTTTACGAAAGGTACATAGGTAGTTTTGATATCAAAGGTAATACCATTGCTTTTACTGAATATGTGGGTACTAGGTATGAGGATAGATTTTTCTTGAAGTTCGCTAAGCTGGGGGTCAAAGGTAATAAAGTTTACCTTTACGATGAAATTGATACCGGTATAAGTGGTGTTTACAAGGTTGCTCTTAAGGATGAGAAAATAGCTTTTCTTCTTATTGATAAAGATGGCAAAAGTTACCTTTCTTTGTATTCTCAAGGTAACTTAACTAATATTTTTACTTGGAATGATAGAGTGGGTATTGATATTGATGTTAATGATAAATACCTAGTTTTACTTAGTAGGGTTAATGGTAATGGTGTTATTGAAATTTTTGATTTGAGTACTTTTGAGAAAGTTCGAGAGGTTACGAATATAGGTGTTGCCTTTTCCGTTAAATTTTCAGAAGGTGGTTCTGCCACAAGTAATTTAAGTGATATAATCACAGGTGATACCATCACTAGTGATATAATCACCTCTTCGATTGAAGGTGATAGGGTGAATGTTTTTTCTTATGATATTGGTTCGGGTAAGATTTCAAGGTTGGTGAAGCCTGTTTTTGCTGTTTATAATCCTATTAGGTTTGGGGGTAATGTTTATGGCATTTCTATTTCAAAAAATGGATATGATATAGCTAGGTTCAATGTTAAGAAGGAAGATGTTGTTTCTGTTGATAGGGCTGGTAAAGTTTATTTGCCGGAATTAGAGAAAATAAAATCAAAAAGTGTTGAATTAACGAATTTTTCAAGTTATGGGTTTTTTAATAATGTTACGCCGCTTTATATTTTGTCTACTTTTTTCCCGATAGTGGAGTTTAATAATGATTTTTCATTAAGAAGGTTAGGGGTGCTTTTTGAGTTTTACGATGAGCCTCTTGAATTCAGAGAGTGTTATATTGATTTTTCCTGGGATTTCAACGCTAACGCAGTTGATTACACTTTTACATTCAAGGATTCTTCAGTACCTTACATTAATACTTTCCTTAATATCTTCAGATATCATATCGTTAGTAGTGACAGTATTGGTATTAGGCTTAATGAAATAGGGTATAGCTACAGTGTGTTTACTTTTGACTATGGTAGTGTTGGTGTTTCTGGTGGTGTTTTTAATAATTACATAAGTTTTTATCCTTTTGTTTATTTCTCTTTGCCTTCGTTTAATGCGAAGGATAGTGATTCTTTTTGGCCTAGTTATTCGTTTGCTAATAGTTCTAAAGGGTTTTTCTCACCTTACTTGACTACTGGATTCGTTATTAGTACTCTTAGGTCTTCTATTGGTGCTATAACTTCTGAGGAAGGGTGGTACTTTAGTAGTGGGTTAAAGCTTGCTAATGATATTATAGGTTCTAGGACGAATGGTTATGTTTCTTCTTCTTTCTTTGCTTTGGCTTTGAGGATTTGGGGGAATAATGTTTTTAGGTTTGATGTTAACTTTAGAACATCTGACTTTTTTGATGCCTTTGGTTTCGGTGGCTTTAGGTATCCGGAGTTTTTCCCTGTGAGTGAAAGAGGATTCAATGAGCTAAATTTGTTTACCTATAGTGGTGGGGTTGGTAGGAATTATCTAACATCTTCTTTGAGTATTTTTGTTAAGTTTTTTGATTTGAATGAAGGTATTTGGCCCATTTATCTAACTTCTTTTTGGGGTGTCGGTAGTGTCATTGGTGGTATGCTTTTTAATGAGCTATCATATAGCGATAGTTTATCACCAAAGTTTGAGGCTAGGGTAGGTGTGTTTTTCAATATTGATATTCCAGGTAATGGTTATTTTGTTATGAGAAACGGGTTAGATGTTTACTATAACTTTGAAAGTGGTAAATTGAGCTTTAGGTATTGGTTGCTTTCAATACCTTTTTAGGTGCCTAGTGGCACAAAGTGTCTATTGACACTAAGTGCTTATTAGCACGAAGTGCTTATTAGCACAAAGTGCTGATTAGCACAGGTGCTTATTAGCACCTTATTAGCACCAAGTGTTTACTAACACAGTGTTTACTAACACAAGTTGCTTACTAGAGCTAATTACTTGTTGGTAACCATAGCACATATTACTTTTGGTAGGGTAACCTGAATTTTATTCTAGGGGAGGCTATCGCCTCCCTGATATTACGTTTTTTACAAAAGTAGGTAAGAGTGGCTACTTAAAGAGAATTTTTAATTTTTTTGTGTTTACGATTAAAATCTTATTCTTGTTTGGAGAAGGTTTATGGTGTGGGAAGGAGTAATAAAGAGGTATAGGGAATTTTTGCCTATAATAACTGATAAGACACCTGTTGTTACATTGAATGAGGGGAATACTCCGTTGATAAGGGCTGTTAATCTTAGTAAAGAATTGGGGGTAGACTTATTTATAAAGTTTGAGGGGTTAAATCCTACGGGGTCTTTCAAGGACCGTGGTATGACGGTGGCTATTTCAAAAGCTATTGAAAGGGGGGTTAAGGCAACGATTTGTGCTTCTACTGGTAATACTTCAGCGTCGGCGGCGGCATACTCTGCTAGAGCAGGTATAAAATCAATAGTTCTGATTCCGAAGGGTTATGTTGCGTTGGGTAAGCTAGCCCAAGCTATGATTTACGGTGCGATAGTTTTGGAAGTAGAGGGGAATTTTGATGATGCTTTGAGAGTTGTTAGAGAGGCAGAAAAGGAGGAGAGTATAGAGATAGTAAATTCAATAAATCCGTATAGGCTAGAAGGACAAAAGACAGCAGCGTTTGAGATATGTGATTACTTAGGTAGGGCACCAGATGTTCAAGTTATGCCTGTTGGTAATGCTGGTAACATAACGGCTTATTGGATGGGGTACAAGGAGTACAAAAGCGTGGGTAAGATAAGTAGTTTGCCAAAAATGTTTGGTATTCAAGCATCTGGGGCAGCACCGATTGTTTACAATAGGGTTTTTGAGAAGCCTGAGACGATAGCTACGGCAATAAGGATAGGTAATCCTGCAAGGTGGCAAGAAGCAGTAAAAGCAAGAGACGAATCAGGCGGTAAAATAATAGATGTCTCGGATGATGAAATAATAGAAGCTTACAAGAAAGTAGCATCTTCTGAGGGTATATTTGTTGAACCTGCGTCAGCGGCATCAATTGCTGGATTAATTAAGTTAGTGAGAAGTGGGGATATTCCTAAAGGTGCTTTAGTTGTGGCTATAGCCACAGGTAATGGCTTAAAGGATCCGAATACAGCAATATCCAACTTGCCACCAACATTTACTATAAAGCCTTCGTTTAGTGAAGTTATGAAGTTTATAAAATCTTGATTTTGTTAGCTAAGGTAATAGAAAATAAATCTCTATGGTTAGGTTAAGGTTTGCTCCGAGTCCGACTGGTAAGCTTCATCTAGGTAATGTTAGGACGGCAGTTTTTAATTGGCTTTATGCTAGGAAGCACAACGGTAAGTTCATCTTGAGAATTGAGGATACTGATTTGGCTAGGTCTGAAGAGAGGTATGTTGAGGCAATAAAGAAAGACCTTGAGTGGCTTGGCTTGCACTGGGATGAGATTTACTTTCAAAGTCAAAGGTTTGATATATATAGGGAGTATGCTAGGAAGTTGGTAGAAATGGGTAGAGCTTATTATTGTACTTGTACGAGGGAAGAAATTGAGGCAAGGCAGAAGAATAATCCGAATGTAAAGTTCGGAATAAAGTATGACAGACATTGTAGAGGCAACACATTAGAGCCTAAGGATAAGAATTATGTAATACGATTTGATATTGGTGAGTTTGATTACGTTGAGTTTGAAGATAAGGTAAAGGGTAGGGTAGTTGTGCCATTCTCTGACCTTGATGATTTAGTAATAATAAAAGGGGACGGTAGCCCAACTTACAACTTTGCTGTGGTTATTGATGACCATCTTATGGGAATAACTCATGTGATAAGGGGAGAGGACCATTTAACTAACACTGCTAAACAAATATTGATATACAAAGCCTTAGGCTTTGATATACCTGTGTTTGCACATTTGCCCCTAATATTGAACAAAAATAAGTCTCCATTATCAAAAAGGGAAGGTTCAATAAATATTGAGTACTACAGAAAACAAGGCTACATACCTGAAGGGATAATAAATTATTTGGCTAGGTTGGGGTGGTCTCACGGTGATCAGGAGATATTTACTATTGAGGAACTAATAAACCTTTTTGACATTGAGGACCTTAATAAGTCCAATGCTGTATTTGATGACCAGAAAATGCTATGGGTTAATAGTGAACATATCAAAATGCTATCTCCTGAGAAATTCTTAAAGTACTACAAGATTTTCTTAGAGGAGAATGAACTAGGTGAAACATTGAGTGATGAATTTATAGTGAATGCCTTTGAGGTATATAAGACGAGAATAAATACCCTTTGGGATTTTTACAATAGTACGAGGATATACACAACTGACGATGTAGATGTTGACCCTTCGTTTGAAGTTGAGAAGATGATAGATGACGCTGTGAAGAAATCTTTTAGGGATTTGATAGATAGTTTAGATGATATAATCTTCAAGCCTCATGAAGAAGGTGAGAGTATACTGAGAAGTATACCTGAGAGATACGGTATAAAGCTAAAACAATTTGGTCCCCCTCTAAGGATAGTTTTAACAAACAGTAAGGTTAGTCCGGGATTGGTTGATGTTATCAAATTGCTCGGTAAAGAAAAAGTAGTTAAGAGAATTTCAAAGTATTTATAGCTGCTTGTAGCAGTGCTT
>JAPYWX010000152.1 GCA_028276145.1 Spirochaetota bacterium | reverse complement strand
AAAAGCTGTTATTAACAACCATTGTAACAATACCCTCTTTCACTTTATCAGAGAGTACCCTAAGCGTTTGAATATAAGGATCAATATATTTACTTACATTCTTAATTCCTAAATCTAGAGCGTATCTAACATAAGTTTCTTTTATACGGGTAGCTATGTTGTTTGGCACTTTGATTTCGCCCTCGTTTTCAATATGTTGTCTCCCTCCTCTCCAAGGCGGATTAGTAACAACAATGTGGATTGGTTTTTGCTTGTGTTTCTTAGCATGTTCTTTGAGTGGGTTTATGTCAAGCAGGCCTGCTTTTTCTTCTGAGAGGAAGTAGAGGCTGTCAGTCCAGAGTGCATCGTCAAAGAGGGGCGGGTTATCCATTTTTCGTTCTAAGGTGTCCTGAATGTTTTTGAGCAGGATGAGGTAGGGGAGTAGCTCAATGTCAGCAGTGCGTATCTCACCACGTTCCACTTTTGTCCTCGCTTCTTCGGGCTTTATCATGTCTATAACCGAAGCGATGAAGGAGCCAGTGCCTGCGAATGGATCTACGATGTGAACATCTTCATCACCTAATGTCTTCCTTAAGTGCTTCTTAGCTAACTCGTTAGTCATGTAAACTGCAAAATTTACCACTTCAATCGGAGTATAAGCAATCCCAGATTCCTTAGCAATATCTTTGAAGACCTTGTTGAAGAAGTTAGTGAAGAGCAGTCTAATGAATTCTTGACGTTCGTCGTTGTTGACTATTGCTTTTGCTTTTGCAGTAGCTTTTCGGTAGAAGTATTGCAAACGCTCACTATTGTTTTCTACGAAGTGCTTGAATTCTTCAAACAATTTATCAAGTACTTTCTCTACTTCTGATTTCTTATCAAAGAACAGGGCATCCAGAATAGGTTTAGCTATGATGTATTGGGTTATGATAGCTATGAGCTTTTTGTCTTCTATTGTAAATTCTTCGTATCCATACATTGCTTTCAATTTTTCTCGCAGCTCTTCTACTTTTGCTTTTATGTGCGATTGTGGGTTTTGTATTTCTTCTTCTAACAAACTTTTGATTTCTTTTGCGAGTTTTGTTGTTTCGGCTGTCCAGTCGGCTATGAACTCATTAGCCAAACGGAAGATTTTGACAATCTTAGGGACAATGAAGTTGCGCAGCTCGTTCAGTTCAAGACTGCCACCACCCAGTATCCCTAACTTGATTTCGTTTTCTCTACTATCCTCAACTACTTCCGTTTTGTCTTCTTTCAGAGGTTCAAAGGTTTCTTCTGCTTTTTCTTTCTTTGGGTCTATGAACAACGCACGCATTTTAGCTATCAAAGTCTCATCCATAGACTGGAGAGCACTAATCACCTGCCAAATAACCTTGAAGGTACTCTTGTCAATCTTCTCTTTCGTCTCTTCTGAATCATCATTGACCAGAATGGGAAGTATTACATGCCCGCGTTTTTTACCGGGTGCTTTTCGTACTGCCCGACCTACGGCTTGCACGACGTCAACAACACTTGACTTCGGGTCAAAGAAAGTGATGAAGCTAAGAGCTGGTACATCAATGCCCTCGGTCAACACCTTAGCGTTAGCTAAGATGCGCACATCATCTTCTTTACCTTCGCCGAGCCACTTGATGAGACGAGCCTTGTCGTAAGCACTCATCATGCCCTCTATGTACTCAATGCTGATGTTAGAAGATGCATTGATTATCTGTTTATACTGTTCACTGATCTCTTTAGCTCGTTTTACACGATTAGTGAAAATAATACCACACTTAGGTTTAACCTGTATAGGGCGGTCTCTCACATCTACTGCATTACCTAAGATGAAATCTTCAAGTGCCTTTAACTTGGTAGCATAATCTACATTCAATGCTTTTTCTTGCCTCAAATATTCTTGGAACTCTTTCTTCAGAAGCTTCTTTTTTCGTCGGTCTATAAACAATAGCAGCAATGTGTAAGGGAGTATTACACCATCGTTAGTGGCTTGTACAAAAGTGTATTCAAAGAAGGTAGACCCGAACAAGTCAGGGTCGTTCATGTTGTACAGGGCGGCTATTTGGTCAGCTTCGTCGCTATCTTTCACTTCCACTATTTTTGGAGTAGCGGTCATGTAGAGACGCTTCTTAGCTTTGATGTACTCGTTGTAATGTACTTTTTTGAATACGCTTTCTTCTGTGCCTTTACGGCGTACTCCAGCCGTCCTGTGCGCTTCATCACAAATAACAAGCTCAAACTCTGGAAGCCCTAGCCCATGCGCTTCAATCAAAACATCCAAAGACTGGTAAGTGGAAAAGATGACATTCAGCTTGTTAGGTTCAAACCTAAGATTTTTGATTAGCTCGTGAGCGGTTGTAGTAGCGGGGTAACTCAAAAGTGAGAGCTTATGCCAGTTTGTGGTGTCAATGATGTTGTTTTCATCGTCGTCTATTTCGGTTTTCTTCTTAGCATTCACTCTCCCCACTTTGTCGTCCGACACAACTGCATACGCATTTACTTGATAATCACTTTTCAGATGGTACTCCCTAATCGTTTGGTCAAGAAGGGCAATAGACGGTGCTAAAAAGAGCACCCATCCTTTATCTCCGACTAGTTCTTCTGCAATCTTGATGGAGGTGTAGGTTTTCCCAGTCCCCGGTGGCATGATGAGCTTGCCACGATCGTACTTCTCAAACCCTTTCAGAACTTTTTCAATAGCACGTTGCTGATGCGGTAAGGGCGAAATCTTTTGCTTTACGATAATAGTCTCTACATGTCCATTAGCATATTGCTTAACATCAGTGGCCCTCACAAAGATGACGTCCATCCCAAAGTCTTTGATTTCGTCTTCTACTCGCGAGCTTATCTTATCAGCTACTACGATAACCTTTTTGAACCCCTCTTTCTTCGCTTTGTGCAGGAAGCTTAGGAGGTCGTTGATACCTACCGACCTTCCCCAGTTTTTGCACTGTACAGCGTAAGCTTCGCCGTTCTTGTACGCCACGAGGTCGATACCTACGTCCTGACCGTTTAGTCTGTTTTGTTTTGCATAGGTGTACCAATCAACTACATCAGCTCCCCACACTACACTGAGGTAATGTGTTGTAGCTTCTTCTAACTGCTTACCTAACGTGTGCTGCGTGGTCATACCGCTCATCCCCACGATTGCGCAAGGTAAGAAAAACAACCGCTTGAATGTGTGCAGACTACTGCCATTTTGCCTTGCGCGTTGTGGATGAAAACGAAACTGCCCTGCCCGTAGTAGGCAGGGCTTCCTACTGTTTGGACGGGTGAGCGGTTACTCGTGTGAGCCTTTTGTTTGGAGGCGGTCAGCGATGCTGAGATACCGCTTGACCAAACTGCGGATTTGCTTGACCGTCAGGTTGGTGTTCTTAGGGAGGGTGTCCAGCACCTCTTGGAGCGCCTCAAAGGTCGGGTGAGCGTCAAGGAAGCTTTCCACAAGCTGCTGCTTTTGCTCCCGTGAGAGGCGCACATGCGACCGCCCTGTACGGCTAGATGTCCGAGCGTACCGTGCAGGTACCTCAATCCCGAAAGCGCCGAGGGATTCTCGGAGCGCCTCATTACGGAGATTTTGAACAATGGGAGCTATATTTTGCTCACCGCCCATGCTTTTGACTTGCAAAAGCTCCTCAAGCCTAGGGAGAATCAGGTAGGCTGCGATGCACCGGTACCAGCCGCCATGCTGTGAGACCGCTACACCAGCACTCGCAATCTCCCTACGAATTTGTGATTCCACCTCGTGAGGGAGGAAGCTGTGCTCCCCATTCAGCTCCTTCTCTAAATTCGTAATCAGTTTCTTCAGGCTCTTTTCTGTG
>JAPYWX010000079.1 GCA_028276145.1 Spirochaetota bacterium | reverse complement strand
AGGAAAACATAGATAGCACCAGATGAATCAACAAAAATTTTCGGATGTACCACTCCTAAGGTACCAGAATACACAAATTCACTAGCTGTCATAGTACCTAAAACATTACCAGCATTATCAACCTTAGCAATCTTCAAAACTCTAACACCTGAAGAATCATCAATGTATGATACATAAAAAACATTTCCGGTACTATCAGCAACAATAGAAGAGCACTCTTGATTACCATCACCACCAGCCACCACTCTAACACTTGGAGAAGACCAAACAAAAGCCCCCGTGTTTGTATTAATCCTAGTTATAAAAACATCCATGTTACCATTTCTTTTATCAGAGAAAACAGCAAAAATATCACCACCACTACCCAAAGTCAAATCAACTTTAGGAGCATTTCCCCGAGTATAATCATACACTATACCTCTGTCAGAAATGTTAGTACCATTACCCCATAGGCTAGCATAGGTATTATTAGTAGAGATTTTATTAATTCCTACGCCAAAATCCCTAGATGGAGACCAAATCCAATGCTGCCCTGTAACATAAATGTATCCTCTATCATATATAACCTCTCCTGCTATTATGAAAGTACCACTATTAAAAGTAGTCATATACTGGGTACCTGGATCTATGCTACTAATCCAATATTGAGTACCATCAGGATTGATTTTAGATATCCAAGATGTTTCACCGCTACCTATTCTATTCCAAACTTGCCCTAGATAAAGTTCACCATTCGCTCCAACTGTAGAGAAAAGCTTATACAAAACAGGAGTATACGAAACTTGATCACCAAAACCATTATCAGCCCTTATTGACCAAATCAAATTAAGGCTACTACCCGTATCCTGCCACTTTGTGACAATAACTCTATAAGAACCATACCTAAATAGAGAATAAGCAATGTATATACTATTAGCATCAAACACGCTTATAGTAGGCCTAGTAGAAATCTCAGAATACGAATTAGTTGTACCTACGATAGAAACCTCAATGTTAGTTGAAAACACAACATTTCCGTAAGTATCTAACTTCGTCAAAAATACTTGGTTATTACCATCATACCTACGGTCAACCCAAACCACATAGAAGTACCCACCATAGTAAGCAACATCTCCCCACTCACCATACCAGGAATAGTTATAATCAACATTAGGATACCCTATATAATTCGTAGAATTAGTAATAGCAGTAGTACGAACTTGTATATAACTATCATCATCAAACTCATCAGTAAAATCTAAAGCAAAAGCAAAATTAGCAATAACCAAACTAAAGGCAATCAACTCAAAAACTCTTCTCATATTCATAAAAAACCTCTAAAAAACAACCTTTAAGGAGGTGCTCAAAATTCAAACTAAAGTGAAAATACTAATTCAATTAAGTATATATACAAAAATCGTGCCAACTAAACAAAACCATAAATAATATTCGGTAAATACTAGGTTTAAATGTAAATCTGAATCTTAACAAACCTTAAAATTTGTGCAAAATTTTCACACTCTTTGTGCAAAACTTGCACACTGCTTTCAAAGCCTTTATTTTCCTAGTCTCCCGAAGGGGGTCAAAAGAGGTATTGTTGTAAAAAAACAACATCTAAAGATGTTGTTTTCTATGAACAACTTATTCTAAAGAGGCTTAGCCTCTTAGAGGCTTGCCTCCTAAAGGCTATAATCACCCAACCTAAGGACTTTAAGGGGGGCTGATGCCTACCTCAAACCTTTGTAAGAAAGTGCCTAAGGCACACCGTGCTATTTAAGCACCTTGTGCTAATAAGCACACCGTGCTAACAAGCACCTAAAAATTGGTATTAGACAAATAGACTATACTAGGTTCGTATCTAATTAATTCGTTAGATGGCAGTTGTACCTCAAAGAACTCCTTGGCAGTTTCCTGTACATTAACAAAAACATTACTAACCTTATTAGACATTTTAGAAGGGAAGTAAACAAAAACTTCGCTAGGTATTGAAACATAATTACTATCATTAGGTATAACTTTGACCAACCTATTTGTCACAACATCAATATTAACATATATTTCCGAAGGGTTAATTGAGTATGTTAAGTTATCTGAAGGCAAAGGCTTTGACAAGGTAACTTTGTAATTACCATCTTTCACGTTTTTTGATAAATCAACAATAGCAACAATGTTTTCATCTTTTATTTTTGAACTATCAAAAAAACCTTTTCTAGAGCTATTAATCTTGAGTGAAACATATTTAGGTATCTCGTTAGAATTTATTATAACACAATTTGAAGGCAAATTAGCGTAGTAAACAGGTATGTAAACTTCGTATTCACTGATATTCAAATTCTTTATATAAAACCACAAACCTACAGCAATCAAAAGAGATATCAATTTGACTTCCCAATTCTCAAATACCTTATCTACCAAATTCTTCAAAGTACTTCTCAAGGACATCCTCTATAACCTCCAAGTCAACATCATAATCAAAGTAAAAATCCAGGCATAAAGAAATCTTTCCTGTTTCCTCAGAGACAACTATAGCTATAGCGTCAGTCTCTCTGGATATTCCATAAGCAGCTCTGTGCCTTGTACCTAACTTTTTACCAATTTTCTTTTCTGTAAACTCAGGAGGCAAAACACCAATAGGCAATATACAAGCAGCAGCTACCATCTTCCTACCTCGTATTATCAAAGCCCCATCGTGCAAAGATGAACTTTTAGAGAAAATACTTATTACCTTATCTTTGCTTATAAGTGAATTAATCGGCACACCGGTATCTATATAATTACCCAAGGGAATGTTCCTTTCAAAAACAATTATAGCACCAGTCTTGGTGCTAGATAAATAATCAAGTGCTTCTAGTAACTCCTTGATATCATGAGCATAAACCTTTTTTTCTTCTTTCTTAGAAGCCACTATCCTTATTGAACCAACATGAATGAGCAAATCCCTTATCTCATCCCTGAAAAGAATAACAAGAATTATCAAAGAATAATTCACAACACTATCAAAAATCCAAGACAAAACCTCAAAATTAGCAACCTTAGCAATAACACCTATCACTATGAAAGCTAAAATACCATTTACTAATACAACAGATTTTGTCCTTTTTATTAGCAAAGCAGTTTTGTATATAATAAACCACAAAACCCCTATCTCTATTACTGAAACTATAACCGAAAAAACTGTATTCCATCCACTCACCACCTTTATTTTAATTTGTTCACTATATAATTATGCAATTTTAAAAGCTCAAAATCCTTAGGGTATATTTTCAAAGCCTCATCACATACTTTCTTAGCAAGAACAAAATTCTCTTCAGTCAAAGCCAGAAACCTAACCCACTCAATATAAATCTTTAGTCTAACATCATCAAGGTTACGAGAAGGATTAAGTTCATAAGCTCTACTTATATTACTGATAGCAATATCATATTGCTTTTTCTCAAACATTCTCACAGCTAACTTTGCGTAAACAATAGAAGCGTTTTGCTTCAAAGACGAATCATTAGGCAAATCTTTAAGAGCCCTATCAAAAACAAAAGAAGCATCCTCAAGGTTACCATCGTTCATTAAGGAAACACCCCAAACATTATAAACATACCCAAGATTATTAATTAACTCCTTACCAGTAGGGAAAATCTCTATTAACTTTTTATGAAACATAACAGCTAAATCATACTTAGAATTAGCTAGCAACCTCTTAGCAGCCTCATAAGAGAGATTGATAGAAGCGTAGTATGTCTTGTTGGTATCAATCATTAATCCTTTATTAATGACATTGAAGACACCTTCATAATCTTCTTTAGAAATATAGCTAACCCCCCACTGTTGAATAAGTAATCCTACCAAATCTTTAACCTTATCATAATACGTAGAATCATTGTTTTTGATATAAACAATTCTCTGGAAAGCTCCGGGAAAATCACCTTGACTAATTCTCAAGAAAACGCTATTATAATAAGCCACCCCAATTGAATCTTCTATATCACTATCATTAGGGAAAATAGTTAAAGCTTCTTTAGCTATTTTTACCATCGTGTCAAAGTCCTTGAGGTCATTGTATTTACCAAGTAAGCCAATATATGCACTTCTTAGGTTAGTATAAGCAACATTTAAATTA
The DNA here is from genome assembly GCA_028276145.1 of Spirochaetota bacterium. Classification (GTDB taxonomy): domain Bacteria; phylum Spirochaetota; class Brevinematia; order DTOW01; family DTOW01; genus JAPYWX01. Next base: position 2,980 of record JAPYWX010000079.1, on the reverse strand, counting down.
GGCATCAGCATGAGTGCCTTTATTGACGCCTTCAGTATCTCTTCATAATTTTTGATATCCTTATAAATCAAAACCTGGTCAGCGTAAAGCACAGAGATTAACCCCTCATCTCCTGCCTCTATCCTCTTTCCTTTACCTTCAGGAACATAAGAAAAGGATGTCAACCTAGCGAATTCCTTAAGTCCCTCAGGATTTCTAACAACATCAAATCCATACTTTGTAGTTGTTTCTACTTCAACCTTATAAGAATCAATATAGAAAACTGTAAAAACATGATCGGGCAGAATTATTACTTTTGGTTGGAAACCAAAACTATAGAGAAAAACATTATAAACACCTGTTGAGCTTGCACAATTGTAATCCCCTCTATCCAAAACATCACTAATCCTAACAGCATCAAGTTTGTAAGATTTGAAAACATTTTTGTGTAAGTAGTCAAAAACATACTTGGCAGTATCATATCTAGATAATTTTTTATCTTTTAATCCGTTAGCAATGTCTAGAGCAACATTATTAATAATATTCTTATAGTACCCAACTTTATTCTCTTGAACACCGGAAGCCAAAATAACAAAACTTGACAAATCATTAATCTTACCTGTGTTTTTGTATTCATAAAAAAGTTTTTCTTCCAACGGACCATTGAAGACGCTACCAACAAAAGGCTTAAAACTCCAGAAATCAACAGAATAAACAAACCTAAAAAGAACAAGAACAAAAATAACCTTTAAAACAATCCTCTTAAGCATAACAAAATTATCAGTGATTATATCAGGAAATTCAAAAAATCTACACAAAAAGTATAGATTCTAATAGCACCTTATAGGTGTTATTTAGCTACTTACTTTTAGTAGTCCCACCCGCCCACTCTTATTTTATGCAGAGAGGCAGAGCCTCTCTGCACTCTCAAAATGTTTAGAAATACTATTAAGCACAAGTGCTTTAGAACACTAATTTAAGTAATCCCACCCGTTCAACCTTATTATAAGCAAAAAAGTGCTATGAAGCACCAACATTATAGAGTAAAGATTTAAAACTTCTGAATTAAAATATAATCATTTCTCGGTATATTTGAACATTCTGTCTATGTTATTAACTATCTCTGTTATTCTCACGCCGAAGTTTTCTTCAATCACAACGACTTCACCTTTGGCTATGAGCCTTCCATTCACCAATATATCAACAGGCTCACCTGCTAATTTATCCAACTCAACAACTGAGCCTTCACCTAACTGCAAAACTTCTTTTACAAGCATTTTCGTTCTACCTAATTCGACAGTTATTTGAACTGGAACATCAAGGATTATTGAAAGTTGGCCCTCAGCCTCAGGTGGCACTTCCTCAAGAGGAGCAAACTCAACAGGCTTAACTGCTAGTCTAGAAGGTCCCCCCATCTGCTCCATTTCCTTACCGGCTCCTCTTGCCGTCTCTGGCATTTTCCTAGAGACGTACGCCATCACTATCTGCTTAGCCGTACTCTGTGGGAAAACAATATAAACCTTACCATTTTTAGAACCAACGGACAAAGTATATGATATAGAAACCATTGGCACGTTTGGGAAGGTGATATATGACGCTCCTGGAACTTTTTGGACAGAAGGAACCCCAGGTGCTAAAGTTTTATTCGTATTCTCTGAAATTACGGCTACAGTGTTAGAAACAACTTGAGAAACTATGTCACTAAAAGTTGTCATCACCAACTCTGTTATATCTGTATTAGTCTCATCACCAAGAGCCGGGTTAGTAATCATCAAAACCGATTGTTTCGGAAAAACAAAATGGAATTCCCCGGTTATGTTACCGGAAATCATAACCTTAGCATCAACAACCTCACCCGCAACCTCATTAGCAAATCTAGCCTTATCAAAAGTATCTATAACAAGTCCAGTATAAGAAGCCTCCTTACCTGTCAAAGTTCTATAAACATTCAAATTTGCTTGAATAACTGTTTTAAATAGCTCAGTCAGGTTAATTCTATCCATTTCGGTGAGCATACCTTCGGCAGTATCAACAGTCTTAGTCAATCCGAAGTCCAACCCACCGCTAAAGCCTTCAGTACCACTGAGTAAAGCCTCTATTTCATCTTGAGACAAACTACCTTCACCAAACATACTTCTAATCCTCCACCTCTCTCAAAACTAACTCTAATATATCTTCGGAGAGTTTCTCTATAGGTTCAATTATTTGGACAGCCACTTTCTTACCAACCTTTCCAGCCCTACAGTAAAATTTCTCTCTGTTCTCCACCTTAAGTATCATATTGTCCTTGACACTCTGATCCAACTTTATTAAATCACCAACTTTAAGGTTTTTAACATCTCTAAGTGTCAACGTTGTACTACCAACAATAACGCTAACATCAAGGTAAACCTTACTTAAGGTATCCTTTATGAGGTCCAAGCTTTCCTTAGTCATCACCTTCTTTATACCAGAATACCAGTACTGAGCACTAAGCTTTGGCATTATCGGCTCTATCGTAACATAAGGTATACAGAAATTCATCATCCCTTCCACTTCACCAATCTTAGTATCAAAGGTTATTAGCACTACCATATCGGTAGGCGGAACGAGCTGAGCGAATTGCGGGTTAACCTCAATGTTTCCCAACCTAGGTCTAAGGTCTATAACATTGGCCCATGCTTCCCTTAGGTTCGAAAGTATCCTAACGATTATACTCTCAACAACAGACCTTTCTATATCAGTTAGCTCTCTGTTATTTTTTAATGTCTCACCTTTACCTCCAAAAAGCCTATCAATCATTGCAAATGTCAAGGTAGGATCAATCTCAAGTATTGCATTACCCTTTAGAGGGTCCATGTTTATGATGCCCAAAGTAGTAGGCGATGGAATACTCCTTGAGAACTCTTCATAAGTCAACTGGTCAACCGAAGCAACATGTATTTGAGTTATGAGCCTAAGCTGAGCAGATAGGAATGTAGTTGTTAACCTAGCAAAAGTCTCATGAATCATCTGAAGAGTT
>JAPYWX010000120.1 GCA_028276145.1 Spirochaetota bacterium | reverse complement strand
TTTAATCTTCTTACATGGCTCATAGGTGTTGGTTTTACGGTTTTGACTGTTTTGATTACAGTTTTTAGATTCATTCATTAGGTGCTTAAAGCACCTAGTGCTTAATAGCACACCGTGCTTAATAGGTGCTTATAACACTTTGTGCTTAAAGCACTTGTGCTTAAAGCACTTTCTTATTAATTGGAGAGTGTAGAGAGGTGAAACCTCTCTACATCAAATAGGGTGGGAGGGTGGGACTACTAAAAGTAATGTGCTTAAGTATTTATTGCTTAAAGCACATCGTGCTATGAAGCACTGAAATTGACTCCTTTTTTCTTATACACAACTGCTAGTATGTTAGCAACGATAGAATAGTATTCCGGTGGTATTTCTTCTCCTATGTCCACCGATGCATACAAAGCTCGTGCAAGTTGTCTGTTTTCAACAATTTCTATTCCGTTCTCTTCTGCTATTTGCCTTATTCTTAGAGCCAAGGCATCTACACCTTTGGCTATCACTGTGGGTGCATTCATATACGATGGGTCATACTTTAGTGCTACTGCGTAGTGCGTCGGGTTTGTTATTACTACATCGGCTTTTGGTACTTCTGATAATGACCTTCTTTGTAACATTTGCTGTTCTAGTTCCTTTATTCTAGCTTTGATTTGTGGGTCTCCTTCAAATTCTTTTATTTCTTGTTTTAATTCTCTAGGGGTCATCCTCAATGATTTCCTAAAGCTCCACCTTTGGTAGAGGTAGTCAAGAAAACTTAGTATCAAAAATCCAACTATTATAAACATGGCTGTTTTGAATGATGTAATTAGTACGTAAAATGTTGCTTGCATCGGTTCGGTGAAAACAATCTTCCTGAAGTTTGGTATTTCCGATGATATTATCGCGAAGGTAATACCAACAGCTACAGCAATTTTTACAATTGACTTTGCAAGGTTAAAAAAAGTATCCCTAGAGAAAAATATTCTTTTCAAGTTTTTAGGAATATCAAATACCCTACGCAAGTTAGGTGTTAATTTTTTCCATGCAATGTTGAATCTCGTTTGTAGCCCATGGCTTAGTATACTTACAAAGATGGATATAAACAGGATTGGTAATAAAAAAGCAACTACAACTCTACCTGAGAGAAACAAAACTTTACCTATCGTTGAAGGGTTAATTTCTTTTGAGCCTATGGTGTTCAGTGCTATCATGAAAACTTCGTATATTCCTTTCAGTATATTCATTCCAAGAAAAACGATTGAGGCAAACATCATAAGCAGTAGTATACTGCTTGCCAATTCTTGCGATTGTGGTACATTTCCTTCTTCTCTTGCTTTCCTTATTCTGTACTCTGTTGGTTCTAATGTTCTACCTTCGTCTTCCTCAGCAAATAATTGTAAGTCTATTGATGTTACTAACTTAGGTTTTTTTAGTGAAAGGAAATCGTACATACCGCCAAATTCCCCTCCCAATAATTATTTTCATTTATCGGCTAAGAAAATACAAGTTTAATTAGGTGCTTTGTAGCACTTATTTATTAAGATTAAGGGAGGCAGAGCCTCCCTTACCTATGCTTGAAGTTGCTTAAATCTGTTTACCTTTGTCATTATCTCTTCCATTAATCTATGGTCTTTGATACCGGGTGAAACTTCAATTCCACTTGATAGGTCTATACCGTATATTTTTTGTCCAAATTTTTTTAGTACTTCTTCTATGTTGTCTTTGTTTAAGCCACCAGAAAGAAAGATTTTTTTGTTTTTTGTACCGTTGAGGATATAATTAAGAACCTCTTCATCTATTCTCTTTCCTGTTCCCCCGTATTCTCCTTCTTTGAATGCATCAAGTAAAACTAATTCTGTCGGTGTTTCATTAATCTTTTCCAAAGCTGAATGGTCCTTTACCCTGAATGCTTTTATTGCTTTTATTCCTTTTCTCACTAGTTCTTCTACATACTCATTCGTTTCGTCTCCGTGAAGTTGTACCAATTTAAAGTTGTACCTAAGGTACATTTCCTTTACCTTTTCTATATCCTCGTTTACGAATACACCTACAAGTGGAGCATCTTTTATTGTTTTAGTTATGGTTTCTAAATTTTCCATTGTTACGAATCTGGGGCTTTTTGGGAATAGTACTAATCCTATGTAGTCAACATTTATTGAAAGCGCGAACTTTATATCTTCTATTCTTGTAAAGCCACAAAATTTTACTTTCATTCATTCCTCCAGGTACAAAAATTCCTTAGCTTGTTACTTTTTGATTGAACCTTAAGACTTTTGGAAATTATAAAAATTTTTCTGTTTGTTTGAAAAAGTTTTTATTCAAAATATACAGGGAGGCGATAGCCTCCCTTATAATTTTAAGGAGTGCTTCATAGCACTTTGTGCTTTAAGCACTTTATTGCTTTAAATTGAAAAACAGGCATTGGCCTGTTAAGAGACAGGCGTTAGCCTGTTAAGAAACAGACAATAGCATGTTGAATTTTCAGCGTATCTTGATAAGTTGAAAAATTTTTGTTATATCTTTAAACATAAGATACTTTTGTAGTAGTTGAGTGCTTTAAGTACATGTGCTTTAGATAAGATTTGCTTTTTGTTATTTTTTTGGAGGATGAAGATGGGAAAAAGATGGGAAAAGTTTCAGGGCATAAGAATAGAGAGGGAATATAAGGCTGATTACGATAATCCTAATTTTATGAAGGAGTTGTTCCCTTTCTCTGAACCTCCTATAATAGAGTTTGATGGGTTGGTTCCTCCTCAACATATACCTGATGAGATATGGCTTACAGACACTACTTTTAGGGATGGGCAGCAGGCAAGGAATCCATATACTATGAAACAGGTTGTTGACCTCTTTACTCTGCTTCACAAGCTTGACAATAGCAGTGGAGTGATAAAGAAAACAGAGTTCTTTGTTTACACAAAGAGAGATAAGGAAATAGTTGAGAAGTGTATGTCTCTGGGGTTTGATTACCCTATAATTACCGGTTGGGTTAGAGCACATCACAAGGATATTGAATTACCTATAAAGATGGGTATAAAAGAGACTGGTATTCTGACTTCAATTTCTGATTATCACATATACAAAAAGCTCGGTATGACTAGGAAGGAGGCGGAGGAGCTCTATTTAAGTGTTGTTAAGAGAGCTGCTGAGTTGGGGTATGAGGAAGTTAGATGTCATTTAGAGGATGTAACAAAATCTGATATATTTGGTTTTGTGATACCTTTTGTTCAGAAGCTTATGAGGATATATGAAGAGAGTGGAATGAGAATAACGATAAGGCTTTCTGATACTTTGGGGTACGGTGTGCCTTTCCCGACAGCTTCTGTACCTAGAGGTATACCTAAGTTGGTTTATTACTTGAGGCAGGAGGCAGGTGTACCTTCGGAATTTTTGGAGATGCACATGCACAATGACTTTGGTGTTGTTGTTGCCAATTCTGTGGCAGGTTGGCTATATGGTGCTTCTTCAGTGAATGCTGCTTTGCTTGGCACTGGCGAAAGAACAGGTAATGCCCCGCTAGAGCAGCTTATATTCTGGTATGTCGGTATAAAAGGTACTTCTAAGAATATGAACCTCTCAGTGATTACAGAGATAAAGGAGTACTACGAAAAAGAGATTGGTGAGAGAATAGACCCACAGAAACCTTTTGTTGGTGAGTACTTTAATGTTACCAGAGCTGGCATACACGCTGATGGGCTCATGAAGGACCCAGAAATATACAACATTTTTGATACTGAAAAGATTCTTGGTAGAAAGCCTTTAGTTATAATAACTGACAAATCAGGTAGTGCAGGTGTAGCTTACTGGATAAATACTTTCTACAACTTGCCAAGTGATAAACAACTCTCAAAGAATGACGAAAGGGTTAAAGCGATTTATGATGAAATTTTGAAAATGTATGAGAACGGAAAAGAAGGATATGTATCCAACGAAGAAATGAGAGAGCTCGTTAGGAAATACATTCCTGAATTAGAGGTAAAATGACAATACTTTTGGTTAACGATGACGGAATAGATAGTTTATCAACAAAGTTTTTGTACGAGGAGCTATCTAAGAAACATAAGGTTTACATGGTTGTTCCTAGCCAAAATAGGAGTGGGGTTTCCCACTCCATAACTGTTTTTAGAGAATTCTGCGTTAAGAGGCTAGATGACACTATCTATACCGTTGATGCGATGCCTGCTGATTGCGTTAAGGTTGCATTACTTTCACTTATCAAAGAACCTGTTGACTTGACTATTTCGGGTGTAAATATTGGTCCTAATTTGGGGTTAGATATCTACTATTCAGGTACATTCTCAGCTGCTAGAGAATCCGCACTACTTGGGGTAAAGGCTATTTCATCGTCTGTTAATCTATCTTGGGGCGAGGTTAACGAAAAATTGTTCAGACAGTGTGCGATTTTTATAAGTAAACTAGTTGATTTCTACCCAATTCAATACATACCTATAGATGTTTTTCCTAACATTAACATACCTAACACTTATTTTGAGGATATAAAAGGTGTTGCAATAGGTAGGGCATACGAAAGATATTACTTCGAAACATCTTACGTTGAGATAAGAGACTCGGAGGAAGAAGAAAAATTCAAGTGTTTGCTGAATGGTGGTGTTAGAGAACATAAAGATTACATAGATTCAGATATTTATCTATGTAAAAACGGTTATATATCCTACACAATGTACAGTTATTACCCTCAAAAGAATACATCTAATTATGAAGTTCTTGCTTATGAATCTTTTGCTAAGGCACTGGAATTAACTAAAGCGCAAATTAATTTATCTACCTGATTATATACCTTAAAGCTTGAGCTTGTAGGTCTTAAGCAATTTTTTCTAAAAGCTTTTAATGGAGATGCTTTGCATCTCCTCCGATGCGATGCATCTTTGATGCGAAGCTTTCCAACGATATAAATATCTCTTTGTATCACTTTCTTATTGTTAGCGAGTGTAGAGAGACTTCGTCCCTCTACGAATAATAAGGGCGGGAGGGCGGGA
>JAPYWX010000178.1 GCA_028276145.1 Spirochaetota bacterium | reverse complement strand
CACTACTTAAATTAATGTACCAAAGTGCTTCATAGCACTTTCCTATCTAACTACCGAGGATTGAAGAGAGACAAAGTCTTTCTTCAGAAGATTGGAGTGTGGGGTGCTTAACAGCAACTTCTATAGATACCTGAAGGTACTTCGTAGGGTACTAATGAAAATTCCTTATTAAATATCGGAAAGTGTAGAGAGGCAAAGCCTCTCTACATCAATTAGGGTGGGTGGGCGGGGTGCTTAGTAGTACTTTCTTGATTAGGTACTCAAAATACTTGTGCTAAACAGCACTTGTGCTAAGCAGTACTTGTGCTAAGCAGCACTTGGTGCTTAATAGCACTTCGTGCTTAGTGGTGCCCTTGCTAAATAGCACCGTGCTTCATAGCACCTTGTGTTACATGGCACCTTCTTAATTTTAAAACAGGCATTAGCCTGTAAATTTTTCAACACAATCTTCTGATAGTGTAATTTTAGTTACGGATTATTTAAACTAAAAGTTTGCTGGAGGGGTTATGTGGGTTAAGGTCCTTAAGGAATCATTTTGGCTTTGGTGGGATAACCTTTCAAAGAATATTCTTGTTAGTATCATGGGGTTCTTAGTTAATATTCCCACTTTGGCTATAGTTATGGGGCTCTTTATTTTTATGAGAATTCCGTTTGAGGCTACTCCAACTTACGAGGAATTAAGTTACTTTTGGCTTGTTATTTCTGTGCTGTTCGGTATGAGTATGTTTTTCCCATCGCAGATAGCCCTACTTGGTGTTGCAAAGAGGTTTGCTACTGGAGAGCATAAAAAGTTTTTTGCTGAATTTTTCGAAGAGTTGAAGCTTACGTGGAAGAAGTCTTTGATTGGAACTTTCGTTGCTCCGGTTATAATGTTTCTTGGAGTATTTGCTATAATTTTTTATCTTGGCTTTTTCGGTGCTGATAACATAATTGGTATTGTTCTAGCGGTTATTACTTTTTGGTACCTAGTCGTAATAATCTTATTTTTAGTTGTTCTGTCTATATACATTGCTTTCTTCCCCAATGACCCGCTTAAGACTTCGATAAAAAGGTCTTGGGCTATAATGATGGATAATGTTTTTGTTGTTTTTCTTACTGTAATGATGGTTGTGCCTATATTCATATTCAACTTTGTGAGTGCCATAGGTATGTTACTTCTCTACCAGGGCATGGTTAATTCTCTTCTTGTTGGTATGTTTGTTGTTATTCTCAAAAAGTACAAAGTAATAGAAGATGATGAGGATAATAGAACGATAAAGGATATTTTTAAACCTTTCTGATTGTATATCAGCTACCCTGTTTGATTTTTATTTAGCTTGTTCCTTGATATATAATTTATGTAGATGGATAAAAGTAATGGTTATGAGCTTATAAGAAGTGGTAAAATAAATGAAGCTCTTGTTGCCTTTGAAGATAGTTTCAGAAGGTTTCTGGATAAAGATTCGGAGTGTGGAATAAAGGTGTTGAAGTATTTATTACCAAAGATGAAGAGAATAAAGGACTTAAAGGACCCTTACAAAATTGCTGATGCTATAATTTCTGAATGGCCTAAGGTCCTTAGTAACATAAACCTTAATGGGTGTAGTGAGAATCTGGAGCTTATAGAAGCTGTTAAACATTACTTATTTTTCACTGCGTTGAAATATTACACTCAGATAATTAATAATATTAACCAAGATGATGTTTTGGTGGTAAGAGATACTGAATTGATGTTGAAGATTAGCCGATGCTACCGAGAACTCAAAGTAGAGGACAAGGCTATAGAGGTACTTGAAGAGGTTAGGTTGTACAATCCTACTGATTCTGTTGTGCTTTCAATCCTTGGGGATTTGTATTTCCAAGTTGGGGATATTGATAGAGCGAAGTTGTTCTTTAGAGAAGCTTTTTTCTGGGATCCCCAAAGGATTGAGTTACAGGATATAAAATGCCCTATCATAAAGGCTCTGACGAAAACAGTTAGGGCTAACGGTTACAGGAATGAAGAGGTTAATGAGTGGATACCGATATATGGTGCGATAGAAAATGTTTTTGATGTTAGAAGGGAACTAAGTAAAGAAGAGGTAGATATTATAGTGAGGAAGATTCAAATGTTGGAGAATGATTTTTTGAAACATAGGGAGTGGAGGAATATTACTGAGCCTAGGTTAATAAATAGCTATATTTGGCTTATTGATTACTATTATTTGCAGTTGGGTGATTATGAACTTGCTAGAAGTGTTGGAGCAATTCTTCAAAAGTTTTCGCCAAATATATACAATAAACTAAAGTTAGGAGGTTATAAATGGCTGTAAGTGTTGATGTTGTTTCTGAAATGACAAAACTATTGAATGAAGAAAGAATTTCTAAGCATTCGCTTGGGGACTATCAAAGAAGAGATTTCGTAAGAGTTGAAGAAATAGTAGACCAAGCAATTGAAAGTGGTGATGAAGGAAAGTTACAAGAGTTCTGTGAAAGCTATATTAACGAAAATCCTAACAGCGTATACGCGTTTTATGCCATTGGCCTTATATATCTCAAGAAAGGTTCAATAGATACATACTACATGCCTGAGCTTATAAAGAGGTTCAATGACGAAAAGAAGATGTCTACGGTTATATTTCTGGTAGAAAAAGTTTTGGCTTATAGAGAGGAGAAATACGCTCTTAAAATACTAGAAGAGTATTACAAGAATGAAAACAGAAAAGACGAGTTAGTTGAGATTAGAGAAAGAATAGCTAATGTTGACCATAGGGATGGTTATACGCCTAAGTATTTGGCTGAGTATTACGAGGCTGAAGGTAATATACAGAAGGCTATATATTACTATAAACTAGCACTTGAAAGGTTTATAAATCTCAAAAATTCAAATTCAGCAAGTGCTGTGTTTGAAAAGCTAGTTTCTCATTATACCTATGTTGATT
>JAPYWX010000134.1 GCA_028276145.1 Spirochaetota bacterium | reverse complement strand
TTCTACAAAGAACAGAAATATAATATCAGGTTTGCCTGATGATATAAAATCTCTTTCTAAGCCGTTTTATGAGAATAGGAAGTATGTTGTTTATAGGGTTTTAGAAATACCTAGCTACAATAGCTTGGCTGAGAACCAGAAAAAGTATGTCTGTATTGCCCATGTTTTGAAAAATTATTCTTCTTTACAGGCTAAGTACTCTAAGGAGATAAACGATAAGAAAGAGTTGATTAAGGAACTAATTAGCAAGAATCAGTTAGGAGATGTCAAGAAAATAGCTGGTACTAAGGTTTTTGAGACGGGAAAGTTTGGTATTCTAACTGCTTTGGTGGATTATATTCCTGATAAGAAGGGAGAAGCTATAGAGGTGAACAGGAATTTTTACAATATTACTATTCTTTCAAAGTGTTTCAAATCGGGTATTAATCAGGTAAATGTTGAGCAGTTAGACAAAACGACTACTGTTATTTACAAGGTTGTTTCTAAAGATGTTATACCTTCTAAGGTTTCGGAGGTGATTGATAAGGTTAATACTTCGTACAAAACTCTTATGGAAGAGGTTATATATTCGGATTGGCAGAAAAGTTTAGAGAAGGGAGCAAAGATAGAAATAAAGGATATCTCAAAATTTGCTAAAGAGTTATGAATGTGAATTTGGAGATTTGAGCTGATGAAGGGTAGGATACTTCTAATTAATGGTCCAAATTTAAATATGTTAGGTTGGCGTGAGCCCGAGAAGTACGGTAGTACCACTTTAGATGAAATTGTTAGGGAGAGTACTAATCTAGCTTATAAGCTAGGATATGAACTTGTGGCTTTTCAGTCAAATTCTGAAGGTGAAATAGTGGATTTCATACAGAGAGAGGGGATTAGTTCTGTTGGTATTGTTATAAATGCTGGTGCGTATACTCACACCTCTGTAGCTATAAGGGATGCTCTGCTTTCTGTTAATGTACCAGTAGTTGAAGTACACATGTCAAATGTCTTTAGAAGAGAACCTTTTAGACACGTTTCGTATTTGTCAGATATTGCTATAGGGAGTATAGTAGGTTTTAAAGAAAATAGCTATTACCTAGGTATACTTGCTCTTGTTTCTTTTCTTGAAGGAAAGAAAGTTAGTTTAGAGGAGTAATGCACTCCTCTTTTTGTTACTCTTCTTCCTCTTCTTCCTCAAAGTCTTCGTCAAAGTCTTCTTCGAACTCTTCTTCTTCTTCCTCTTCCTCAAAGTCTTCGAAGAGGTCTTCGTCTTCTTCAAATTCGTCTTCCTCTATGTCTTCAAATTCGTCATCAAAGTCTTCGTCAAAGTCTTCTTCCTCTTCGTCTCCCATTAGGTTCATTTTGAACCTTATTTCATCATCATACATAGGTAACATAAGCCCCTCCTTAACTAAAAAGATTGTGAAAAATAAAAAATGATTTTTCAATAAATTATCAACTTAATTTTTTAACCTTCTAAAGTCAAACTTGTAGAACTGGCTTGCCCCAATGTTCACCAGAGCACTACTTAGAAAATATAGATTATTCTCCTTATCAGGGTCAAATGCTAGTAAAGAAGACCATATTAGTATTTCTTCGCTCTCTTTCATCCACAAGTCAATTCTTTCTATTTTCCCATTTGAGAAATATACATAGAAGTAGTTCTTACCTTTTTTGAAAGGTAATTTAAATATCTTTACCGTTCCGTAATCAGCAAGGTAGACTTTTGAAAATTCGCTGAGCTTATACTTTAGGTTGAAGGTTACATCTAGTATTTCTTGTAGGGGTACTGGTAGAGCTTTTAAGGTAAAGTTTGTGTTAGTACTTTTGAAGTTTATAGAAATGTTAGTGTCACTAATCGTTATGTAAAATTCACCACCATAGATACCGTAAGTGTTTGACATAAATTCGTAAAGGTACTTTGAGTATACTGAGAGGTTCCCCCGGTAAATATTTGTCATTTCGTTTAAATTTGAAATTAAAACATCAGGACTTACTTCCTTGAAGTCAAAGAAACTAAATGAAACGCTGGAGAGAAAAGTTACGAATAGAAGTGTAACAAAAATTTTCTTCATCATTTTATTATGATAACTAATAAGATACTTTCCTTTCAACACAATCTGATTATTTTGAAGATTGAGAGTTTAGAAATGTGTAGCATCTCTGCTATAAAAATAGGCTAAGTGCTTATAGCACTTTTTTTATTCTTATTTCTAGGGGTGAAAAGGGGTTAAATATTCCTTGCAATTAGTAGTATAAGTTAAGTTCCTAATAGTGCTTTGTGCTTAATAGGACTCTGTGCTTAATAGCACTTGTGCCTAAGGTACCTTCTAATTGGAGAGTAAGAGAAGGTGAAACCTTCCTCCACGAAAAATGAAAGTGGATGGGCTACTAATATAAGTGTGCTAAATATCTCATTCTTAAATGCTAAATAACGCTTCGTGCTTAAAAATCCTTGTGATAAATAGCTTCTCTAATAAGCAAAAGGAGTTGGAAAACGAAGTTTTCCAACAATAAATTGGGTGGGTTGGGTGGGGTGCTTAAAGTAGTGTGCTAATAGCACCTTTTTAGTAGCCTTTTCTCTTTTGAAAGAGTTTTATTCTTATTTTCATAATACTTTAGTGTTCAAGAATAACGAAAATGTTCCTCAAAATACTCAGAAGCTAGTTCTCAAGCAGATACCGGCTAATATATTGATGCAGACTATAAATCTTTTGGGGTTGCCTTTGACTGAATTAGAAACTGCAATAAAAAATGAAGTTGAGGAAAACCCATTTTTAGAGATGGAAGAGGAAGGAAGTGGTTATGTCGAAACTATTCAAGATTTGAGGGAAGTTGAAGAAAGTTTAGAAAGAGAGGATATAGGAGAAATAACGGATACTTACGAGATATCAAAGATTGTTGAAGAGGAATATAAAAGAAAAAAGTTCTTCGTTGGGAATACTCAAGAGTTTGAACCACAAATTTATAAAGAAGAGGGACTAAAAGAGCATCTTTTATTTCAGGCTAGACTTGATATAGATGACGAAAGATTGTTTACGTTGGCTTCTTATATCATATCTGAACTTGATGAAGATGGGTATCTTAGGGGAGATATTAGTAAGTTCAAGGAAATAGAGGACTACAAGTTTACAGAAGAAGAAATAGAAAGTGTGATAAAAAGGATACAGAAGTATGACCCTGTAGGGTGTGCGAGTAGGAGTGTTGAGGAATGTTTAATAGTCCAACTAGAAACTCTTTATCCGGATATACATGAAGTTAAAATACTCGAAAAGATAATTAAGGAGGACCTTGAGGCACTTGCTAAAAAAGATTACGACTATATCAGTAAGAAATACGGTATAGAGAAGAATGATATTGATAGGTTTCTAGACATCTTGAAGACTTTGGACCCAAAACCAGGTAGGAATTTTTCGGAAAATGTTAGTTTTGTTTTGCCTGAAGCGGTTGTGAGGGTAAATGAAGATGGTAAATTGGAAATAGAATTCAATGATTCGTTTATACCTAGGCTGAGAATAAAATATATTGATGTTCTGAAAACAAAAGACCTTTCTGAGGAAATGAAAGAGAAACTTAATAAAGCTAAGGTGATGACAACTGTTGTTGAGTACAGAAAGGAACTTCTTAGGAGAATAATAACAAAAATTGTTGAAGTACAGGAGAACTTCCTTCTAGGAAATGAGAATTATCTAAAGCCTTTGACTATAAGGGACCTTGCTGAAGAATTAGGTGTGAGTATTTCAACTGTTTCTAGAGCTATAAAAGATAAGTATATTCTTACTCCGAGAGGTATGTTTTTGTTAAAGCACCTTTTAACAAGAAGTGCTTTTGGCTTGGCTGAGGATAAGGTGTCTGTTGATAAAATAAAAGAGATGATAAGGGAAATAATAAAAAATGAGAAGGAACCACTTTCGGACCAGAGTATAGCTAGAATTTTGTTCAACAAAGGTGTAAAGGTATCAAGAAGAACCGTAACAAAATATCGTGAAGAGATGGGAATTCCACCTGCTTTTCAAAGGAAAAAAGATAAGCTAAAATGATGTACCACCGATACCTTTGGTAACTTATGAACTTAAACAAGATTGGAAGGTTAGGACTTGAAAGGAATTTTTTATTTGTTTGTTGTTACAGAAATTTGTTATATTTTTTAGATGATTGGAGTGATTGACTACGGAGCGGGAAACCTGAGAAGCATGTTCAATGCAATATCTAAGATAGTAAAAGAAAGTGGGCAAGAAGTTGTTATATCGGATAATGTAGAAATACTTAGAGAAGCAAGTAAAATAATTTTACCTGGTGTTGGGGCTTTTGGAGATGTGATGAGGAATATAAGGGAGAAGCAAATTGATAAGTTTGTAAGAGATTGGATAAAAAGAGGGTTACCTTTCATGGGAATATGTGTTGGACTTCAGGTGCTTTTTGAGGTTGGCTACGAAATGGGAACACACGAAGGTATAGGAATATTCAGAGGT
>JAPYWX010000157.1 GCA_028276145.1 Spirochaetota bacterium | reverse complement strand
AATAAGATTTCAGAAAGCTACTCCTGTTCCACACATAGGCTGGAACCAAATATCCGTTGTGAAAGAATCACCTTTTTTTACTAAAGAAGACGAAGGTAAATACTTCTACTTTGTTCACTCATACTATGCAAAGCCAAAAGATTTCAGTATAGTTAATACATTAACTGACTATCAAGAGGAAGTTTTCACTTCATCGGTTTGTGTTGATAATGTCTTTGCAGTACAATTCCACCCGGAAAAGAGCCATAACAACGGATTAGAGGTCCTCAAAAAATTTGTTCTACTTTAGTGATACCGCAAAAATAATATGAACATAAAAGACCTTGTAAACGAAATAAAAAACAGACTAATCATAGAAGAAGTGATAGGAAGCTATATTCACCTTAAGAAGGTAGGTAGAAACTATGTAGCACTTTGTCCATTTCATCACGAAAAAACTCCTTCGTTTACAGTATCACCAGAAAAAAATTTCTTTCACTGTTTCGGCTGTGGTAAAAGTGGAGATGTCATAACATTTGTAGCGGAAATTGAAAAAATAAGCTTCATTGAAGCTGTAAAAAAATTAGCAGTAAAAGCTGGAATTGACCCAAGCCCGTATTTCTCAGGAGAAACACCTAAAGAAAAATCTTTAATTTCAAGCATTCAAAGCATAAATACCGAAGCTATGAAATTCTTCAAGTACTGCCTGCTGAAAAGCAAATATTCAAAAGATGCGATAAGGTATTTAAAATCAAGAGGTATAAATTCCGAGATTGCCAAAGTGTTCAAGTTTGGTTTCGCTCCACCAGGTGGTAGCATGCTCTACAAGTACCTAAAATCAAGGTACTTCACTGATGAGTCAATATTTGAATCAAGATTAGTAACAAAAACTTCAAAAGGTCCTATAGACCTTTTTAGAAACAGGATAATAATCCCAATAATGGACCAATACGGAATCATTGTTGGCTTTGCTGGTAGAAAAATAGATGACAGTGATAATTCACCAAAGTACATAAATACACCTGAAACACCATTGTTCAAAAAGAGGAACATCCTTTTTGGGTTTTACCAAGCGAAGGAAAGTATAATTGAGACTAAAAGAGTTTATATCGTTGAGGGCTACTTTGATGTTATTTCACTCTATAGTAGAGGAATAAAGAATGTTGTAGCACCAATGGGTACGGCTCTGACGTTAGAGCAAATGAGGTTACTTTCAAACAAGGTAAACGAAATATACTTATTCTTTGACAATGACAGTGCAGGAATAAAAGCAACTGAAAGAACCTTACAGCTCATTCTTTCAAATAACCTAGCTAGTAGTGCTATGAGGATAAAAATTATTCATACCCCGTTCAAAGACCCAGATGAATTTATCAAAAATTCACAAGAAGTTTCAGAGGAGACGTTGCAAAAGTATTCCTATGACATGATTGACTTCTTCTTAAAAGTTAGACATGGTGAAGTAAAAAGTGGGGATAGTAGTACCATTATGAGGTTCATACTATCAATGTTTGACATAATATCTCTGGTGAGTAATGTATATGAAAAAGAAGAAATGTTGAGGAAGCTGTCGGAAGGTGTAGGCGTATCTATTGAAGTGATGAGAGGGGAATTTGAAAAATACCAGAGTAAAAAGTTTGTTTCTCGCGATGTCTTCATAAGTAACTTCGGCAAACTAGTATCAGGTGAATTAGAATTACTTATAGCATATTTCGTATCAAAAAACCACAGTTTGTTTGATACCTTACTTTCAGAGCTCAATCCTGATGACTTCAAAGACGAACTTGTGAGGTATTACCTCTCGTTCTTAGAAGAGTACTTATTCAAGGAAGAGGTGTCTGAGGGTGACTTAAATGAGCTTTATATTCTTGAATCTGAGATAGAGTCTCGAGCTACGGAGTTGTCCAGAAATGTAGGTACGTCAATTTCAAACGAGGAGTTTGATACGCTTTTGGCATTGTACAAAGTGAAAAGAATATCCGAGCGGAAAAAAGAAATACAGAAAATAATAGAGAATGTGATGAAATCAAATCCAGACCAAGAGTTAATAGATGAGTTATTAGAAGAAAAACAAGCATTAGCTATAGAAGAGAAGAAAATCAAGGAAGGGAGAGGGATAAACTACCTTAGTATAGGAGGAGATTAATGATATACAAAGTATTGGTAAATAGCTCCTTTTATGCGTCTCACTATGTGAGGCTGCCAAATGGTGAGTGGGAAGAACCACATAGCCACAACTACAAAGTTGAAGTTTGTATATCCTCAGAGGAGCTTGATGAAAACGGAATGGTGATAGACTTTACCTTAGTTGATAGTTACCTAGAAAAAATAAAAGAAAAGCTAAATAACACAGTTCTAAATGAAAGTCCTCTTTTTGACGAGGTAATACCGACAGCTGAGAACATTGCGAAAGTAATATTTACGCATATATCCGAAAGTATAAAAAAAGAGAAATTAGCTAATTCTCCAAAAGTTGAATATGTCAAAGTTAGTGAAACTGATAGATACTCTTCGGTAGTACAAAGTGATTAATCTTCCTCGGCTATCTCAATGAGGTACTTTCCGTAATCTGTCTTCTCTAGCTTTTTACCGAGTTCTATAAGCTGCTCCTTTGTTATGTATCCCTTTCTATATGCTATTTCCTCAATACAGCCAATGAAAAATCCTTGTCTTTTCTGTATAGTTTCTATGAAGTTAGAGGCTTCAAGTAGTCCGTCATGAGTACCTGCATCAAACCAAGCAAATCCTCTACCAAAAAGTATAACATTTAACTTACCTTTTTCTAAGTAAACTTTATTTACATCGGTTATTTCTAATTCACCTCTAGCTGAAGGCTTCATACTCTTAGCTATTTCAATAACTTCGTTATCGTAAAAGTAGAGTCCTGGAATTGCATAATGAGACTTCGGCTTTTGGGGTTTCTCTTCTAATGATACTGGCTTACCATCTTTATCAACCTCCACTACACCGTAGGAGCTTGGGTCTTTGACATAATAACCGAATATACAAGCACCTTCCGTTGAACTTGCTTTTTCTAGTAGCCCTGTGAAACCTTGACCATAGAAAATGTTGTCCCCGAGAATTAAAACAGGATTACTATCTCCTATGAAATCTTCACCGATTATGAAAGCTTCGGCTATCCCTCTAGGTTTATCCTGAACTTTGTATTCTATTTTAATACCTATGAAACTACCATCCTCAAATAACCTCTTGTAAAGGTCTATGAATTCAGGGTTTGAAATTATTAGTATTTCCCTTATTCCAGCTAACATGAGGGTTGACAAAGGGTAGTATATCATTGGTTTATCGTAAACAGGCAAAAGCTGCTTGCTTATAGCTTTGGTTATAGGATAGAGCCTTGTACCACTTCCTCCTGCTAGGATTATTCCCTTTCTCCTAACAACCTTACTCATAACCGAGATTATAAATAATTACATTCAGTTCAACAACTTATCAAAGAAATCGCTTTGTGTTAAACTGTTCTAAGAGGAGAGGGATGAAATCCCTCTCAATAAAAATGGAGTTATTTGAAACACTGTTTAAAATATGTTCAAAATCAACGTTAAGG
>JAPYWX010000065.1 GCA_028276145.1 Spirochaetota bacterium | reverse complement strand
CCTCCCTTAGAATTTTAAGGGTGGGAGGGCGGGAATTAATAAATTTTGATACTCTTTTACTTATCTTTTTATACTTTCTGATATGAAAAAGTTTTTGGTGTTTCCTTTGATTTCGTTAGTATTTCTCTCTTCTATTTCTTTTTCGTTTGAGCTTAAATATGGTTTGTCTACGAATAATATCTATAGGCTTAAGGTTTACACGAAGCAGGACATATATATTGATGGGGTATACTTTAGAACTGTGGAAGGGATGGCAAAAATAACATATCAGCCCTATGCTTATAGGGAAATAGATGGTCAAAGGTATGTTGAGGTGAAGTATCTATTTTACTACATGAATAGAAAGAGCCCTACGGATGAATATAAGTTAGCTAAGGTTGATGAAGTTAGCTTTTTAGTGGGGCAGTTAGGGGACATTGTTTTGCTTGATAAATCTTCTTCTTTACCTCCGAAGAGAGGTATTCCTTCTTTTTTCTCTGGTTTTGCTGCTAAGGGATACAAATGGCAGTCTCGTGGTGAAGAAGTATATACAGAGAAAGACGAAGTTGTTAAGGTACCTGTTATTGTAAATTATTCTGTTGATGATATTTTTATGAAGGAGGGTAAGAATTTTATTTCCTTTGAAGCTTCGTATAACTATTATTATTCTGTACCAGCTGGTAAGTACTTGAAGTCTTTGAAAGTTTCATCTTCCATAAAATATAACTGGGATGCTATAGAAGGTATTTTTTCTGAGTATAGGGAGATTTTTGATATAACTAAAGAATTTTTGCCGGGGTATGCTTATTCTTCTACTCGCCATCAGGGAACATCTCTGGGTATAATGGAGATTATACCTATTGACATTGCTAAGCAGTATAAGCTTGCTAGGGAGATAGAGAAGTTCGTTTCAAATGTTCAGGTTTCACCGCCGGAGAACAATGAGATAAAGGTTAACATTTCTGATATACTTTTTGATACTGGAAGTTATGAAGTAAAGCCTTCGTATAGAGATATGATTGTGAAACTTGCTGAAATAATAAGGCAGTATAATGAGGTGGATGTTGTTGTTGAGGGGCATACTGATGATGTTGGGAATAGAGATTTTAATATTACTCTTTCTGAGAATAGAGCTAGAAGTGTGGCAAAATTGCTTATAGAAAATGGTGTTAGTAAGAATAAGGTTTCTTATGTTGGTTATGGTCCAGATAGACCAATTGTTCCAAACACCTCTGATGAGAACAGATCTAAAAATAGGAGAGTTGAAATAAAACTGATATGGGGTAAGTAATTTTTGAGAGTGTTTTTTTAGATTTGTTATAATGTGAAGGGGGTAGGGGTATATGTTAATAAAAAGTAAACCTTTGAAGGAATCTTTGGAAACTGTTATCATTTCGAATTATCTTGACTTGTTTTTGGGGGAAAAGAATTTTTTCAGGTCTCCTTATTATTTTGTTTGTGGGCTTTCACATGCTCTAAAGAGAGGAGGGCATAATGTTACTGTTATACTGCCTTGGTACAGAAAGATTGAGGAGTCACTAAAGAAACTAGGGGTTTCTTATACGGGAAAAACAGAGAGAGTTTTAGTTCCTCTAGATAAGGGAGGAAATGAAGATAAAGAGGTGGAGGCTAGATTTTTTGATTGTGGAGGAATTAGAATGATTTTTATATATGAACCTACTTTGTCGGATAGAGATGGTTTTGTTTTAGACCCTTCTACTAAATTCTTTTTCCCAGATAATTTGAAAAGGTTTGTTATTTTTTCGAAAGCTTCTTTGGAAGCTCTTAAGGTTATTCCGTTGAGGCCTGATGTTATTCATGTTTTAGGGGACTGGAGTAGCGTCGCAGTAGTTTATGCTAAGATTCTTTTTAAGTATGACAATTTAATAAATAAAGCTAGGTTGGTTTTTACTATACCTTCTCTTGAAGACCAGATATTGTTACCACCGGAGCAGTATTCATATTTGTCTTTAGAGTGGAAATACTTTAGCTATGAGTTCTTGGAGTTTTACGGTAAGGTTAATATCGTGAAAGGTGGAATAGTTGCTTCTGATATCACTACATTCTTAAGTGAGTCATATGTTGAGGAAGTGACGAAAGCGGATTTTGGTAATGGACTAGAGGGAGTTATTATTCAAAAACTCAATGAAGGTAAGATTAAAGGTATTCTTCCGGGGATTGATACTGAGGTCTGGAATCCTAAGTCTGATAAAGAACTCAGTAAGATAGGAGCTAATTATGATATCGCTAACTTACAGAACAAGGCTAAGGCTAAAAAGTATTTGGCTTCGAAGTATGGTCTTCAGCAGGATAGTATTATTTTCTTTTTCTATGGCGATTTAACCGAAAAGAGCGGTATTTCTCTTGTTTATGAGGTTTTTGGTGAGATACTTAAGAATTACCAATCTTCGTTAATTGTGGTTGGTAGAGGTGATGACTTTAGAGAGCTTTCAATGAGTGAGCTTCAAGATAACTTCAAGAAAAAAGTTGTTTGGCTAAAGGATTGTACTTTGGGGGATTTGAAGTATATAATTTCTGGCTCTGATGTTGTTTTGATGCCTTCTATGTCTGAACAGGATAGTATACTACACATGGTGTCTATGGTTTATGGAACTTTACCGTTGGTTAGAGGAGTTGGAATACTCAATGATGTTGTTAGGGATAAAATAAATGGTTTTAAGTTCTATAATTACTCGCCTTCTGAGTTCTTGGCAAAGGTGAAAGAGGTTTGTGACATGTACTTTAAGGACCCAAAAAGATGGAACAAACTACAGAAAGCTGCTATGAAGTCAGATTTCTCTTGGGATAACGTAGCTAAAATATATGTTGAATCTGTTTACAAAGAAACGAAAGAGGGTAAAAAATAATAAAGGTTTTAGCCTTGTTGAAGTTTTGGTAGCAATATTTATTGCTGCTATCATCATTACAACTACCGTTGAAACATTTAGGGTAATATTCAAAAGCATAGAAACAAGCAGATATGTTAATGAAGTTTTAAGTTCAGTTGAGTATATCTACGATGCTATTTCATTAGGAGACATCAAGCTAAATGGTTCTACCTTTTATACAAACATAGGTAGCGTTAGTATTTTTGTCAAACTCACAAACACAGTTTCAACAAATCCTTTAGAGACAGATATCTTAATATATGCTACAAACTTTAAGTACTCTTTCAGTGTGATGACAAGTATATTCTAACAGGTTGGACCTGAACAGGTTTTACCTAACAGGTTACACCTGAACAGGTTAGACCTGAACAGGTTAGACCTGCGAGCCAAAGCTCTTTTGAGCCAGAGGCTCTTTAATTTTTGATTGTAAAGAGGCTTAATTTAAAAGGTGCTACTAAGCACATAATTCAGTTTCCAAAAAACATTTGTTTTTGGGGATAATTGTATTATAATAATATTATGAGGTTAAATTTTTTGGTTTTCCTTCTTGTAGTTGTATCTTTAGGGATTTTCTTGTATACCTGTGCTGTTATACCTAAGTCTAATGATGATGTGCCCCCGAAAGTGTACATTTTGTCCCCACTTAAAGATTCTTCTTATTATAGTAATCTTACCATTCACATACAAGTGAATGAAGTTTACGAAAAGAATAAAAGTGTTAGTTCTCTTGATAAAGTTAGGGTAAAAATAGTTTCTTATGCTGACAATAGTGAGTTATATAACAAAGAATTCAAATTATCAGGGTATGAAGGGGAGGTTGTTGATAATGTTAATTTACCTTTGATTTTTAGTAGCTGTAGTATACTCGTAGAAGCGTATGATAGTAGCGGTAATGTGGGTAAAGAATCTTTTGATTTTTACATTCGAGGTGCTCCTGTTTTTTATGTCAGTATTTCATCACCTGTGCCTTCTTTTGGTTGGTTTATTACCAATGTTTCACATTTTGCTTTGAGTGGTAATGTGAATATTTCAACTTCGTATTATGGGGATATCAGTAATATTTGGGTAGTTCTTTCAAATAGTACTGCTTTATATTCAAACAGTATAGGTAACTCGCAAAGTTTTTATTTTGAAACAAACTTCGGGAGTTTAGAAGAGAGGAACTGGGTATATGTTTATGTTTTAAGTACCTCTAATTATTGGACAAATTCGTGGATACAGTATGTATACGATACAAACAAACCTTTTGTTTTGATACTTGACCCTACGAATAATCAGACTATAGCAGCACATTACGATGTTGTAGTTAGTAATTATGATAAATATGGCGTTGTTTCTAATTTCTTGATGGTGGTGGATGAAAATAATAGTACGAATATATACACTTATTATTACTCTTCTTATCCTTTTGTATATAAAGTTAGCTTCTCCAATGGTACTAACAAGGTTATAGCGTATGCTAAGGATGTGGCAGGAAATGAAAGTTATACAAATGTAACTGTTATAGTTGATGAAAGTATTCCATGGGTTGTTATTAATAATACCTCACCGTTTTTCTCAGAGCTTTCTAATGTTTTAACATTAGGTTCTTCTGGGGTTGGTAATGGTAGTGTTATAACGAATATAAGGCTTTTCGTTTACACTAATTCAGTTATTGGGTATTCTACGAATGTTGGCTTTTCATCAAGTAATGTTACTTTTTCAATATCCCATCCTGTTTTTATGGGTACGAATGTGGTAGGAGTTGTTGCTTATGCTAATAATGGTAAGGATAGTGCTACTAACTATTACACTGTCATTGCTGATTACATGAAGCCTTTTGTTAATTTCATACTGACTAACGATGAAATTGTAGTGATTAGTAATAATAACAACTTTAATTTGGTTCTAGAGGTAGGGGATACGAATTATTCGTTGGGTGGTGTTATTTATATATATGTTACGAATTATCTTAGTGGTGATGGTTACTATACTAGTTTTTGGACTAATGGCGGTGTTTGGACAAATACGACTACTATAACATTACTAGGTGGTAGGAATGATATTTCGGTTTTTTATGTTGATAATTTTGGTAATAGTTCTAGTACGAATTTGACGAATGTATATTGTTTTGACAATGCTGTGTATGTTGCTACTAATGGTAATGATTCTAATCATGGTACGATTTACGATCCTCTGAAGAGTGTTCAAGTGGGGGTGAATAAAGCGTATTCTTTGGGGGTGGTGAATGTTAAGTTAAAGCAAGGGGTTTATACGCCGGGTAATGGGCTTAATAGTAGTAGTGTAGGTGTTGTTTTGAGCAATAGGATTAGTTTATTAGGTGGGTATAATAATGATTTCTCTTCTATTTCTGGCTTGAGTACTTTTGATGGTCAGAATTCATTGAATCATGTTATAGTGATAACGAATACAACGAATGTTATTAAACTTCAAAATCTTGAAATTATAGGTGGTAGTAATACTAGTACTACATATCCTGACAACCATGGTGGAGGGATTTTGATAGCTAATGTCATAAATTCAGTTAATATTTCTAATGTTATTGTGCATAATAATTATTCACTCTTTGGTGGTGGTATAGGTGTTGTTAATACTTCTAATACCATAGTTTTTGTGTCTCCTGTAGCGATTTATAACAATGTTTCATCAAATGGTGGTGGTATAGCGTTCTCGCAGTCAACTAATAATGTGATTCCAACAAATACTATTCACATAGTCGCTAATAATTCTCTTTATGGTGGTGGAGTAAGTGTTATAGATAGTAAGGTTTCTCTTAAAGGCAATGTAGAAGTTCGGTATAATTCTTCACAATTTGGGGGTGGCATTTACCTAACTAATTCTAGGAATGGTGAGATAGATGCACATATTTATGAGAATACTGCGGCTACTTATGGAGGAGGAGTGTACTTGATTGATTCGGTGAGTAATGTTTTAAGTAGTATTACCTATAGTAATTACGCTACAAGTGTAGGTGGTGGAGTATACTTAACTAATTCACATGGTAACACTATGGAGATGACTATCTTTAGTAATAAATCCAAGGAAGGTGGTGGGGTTTATTTGGTATCATCTCATTCTAATATTCTACTTGGCGATGTTTATTATAATGAGGCTTCAACATTCTATGGTGGTGGGGTAGGATTGAATAATTCCTCTTGGAATACGATAGGTGGTAGGGTTTATAGTAACTTTGCTTTTGTTTATGGTGGTGGGATTTACTTAATTTACTCTTTGAGTAATACTATAGGTGCTAATGTTTTGGCAATAAGGTTTCAAATGAGGGAGGTGGTGGAATTTACCTAGGTTATTCAGCTGGCAATACTATAAGCAATAATGTTTATGGTAATTTTGCTACGAATGGTGGGGGAATTTGTCTATGGTATTCAACGAACAATACGATAAGTGCTAATGTATACGGAAATACAGCAGCAAGTAATGGTGGTGGAGTTTATTTGTATTATTCAATAAGTAATTTTTTGACTACTAATGTATATTATAACACCGCTGATAGCGGTGGCGGCGGAGTTTACCTATGGAACTCGCTTTTTAATAAAATAAGTGGTAGTATATTTAGTAATAGAGCACCTTATTCTTATGGTGGAGGGGTGTATTTATGGAATTCGTCTTCCAATGAAATAAGTGGTAGTGTGTATAGTAACAATTCTTATTACGGGGGAGGAGGATTGTATTTGTATTATTCAACTTATAATACTATTAATGGCAGTGTATACAATAATAATGTTAACTTTTCTGGAGGGGGAATATTTCTATATTCTTCACGAGCCAATATAATAAGTGCCAATGTGTTTCTTAATAAGGCTAATAGTGCTGGTGGAGGGTTGTTTTCAATTGATTCAACAAGTAATACCATAGGTGGTAATGTGTATAGTAATAGTAGTGGTGATGGTGGAGGGGTGTATTTGACAAATTCTCACACTAACACTATATCGTGTAATGTATATGCTAATGTTGCTACTAACTATGGGGGAGGAATACTCTTAAGTGCTTCATATAGCAATGCTGTAAATGGTAGTGTATATAGTAATGTTGCTTTTAATGGCGGAGGTGTTTATTTTGAGTATTCTTTGAACAATTTGGTGAGTGGTGGCATATATGGTAACAACGCTAGCAATAGCGGAGGGGGAATATTTTTTAAACTATCACTAAATAATACCATAAGTGGCAGTATCTACAGCAATATCGCTAATACTAATGGCGGAGGTATATATCTAAATTATTCTCACAATAACACTATAGATGCTGATGTTTGGTATAACAAAGCCTTGGGTAATGGTGGAGGAGGAATATTTTTGGGTTATTCAACCAACAATACTATAAGTGGTAGTATAAGTAATAACAGTGCTCTTTGGTCCGGAGGGGGAATAGGTTTTGTTAATTCAACTAATAACATGGTGAATAGTACTGTATTCGGTAATATTGCCTATCAAGGTGGGGGAATTGCTTTATCTAGTTCTGTAAGCAATAAAATAAATGGTATGGTATGTAATAATTTCACTACTAACTACGGGGGAGGGTTGTATTTGTCCTCTTCGCATGATAATATCATAAACTCTATTGTTTGTAGTAACATAGCTAAAGATAATGGTGGTGGTATTTATATCACAGGTTCAAGTAATTTCTCCATATCTAGCAATGTTTCTTACAATGTTTCTTATTACAATGGTGGTGGCATTGCTCTGTATTCAAGCTCTGGAATTTTGAGTAATGTCTACTTTACTAATAATATCTCATCTAACTTTGGTGGTGCTGTTTATGTAGGTGATGGCTCAGGAAAAATAGAACTTTTGGATTCTGTTTTCTTCGGTAACTGGAGTAGCAATCACGGTGGTGCTATATACGGAGTCAACACAACGAACTTCACAATCAAAAGTAATGTTTTCACCAATAACTATTCATCATCAACTAACACAGTCATAACAATAGCATCAAGTATCTCTAATAATTTAAGTAACCCATTCGACAACTTGAAATTCATAACGAATGTTTTCTCAGGGTATGGTAGTAACTCATGTGCGATATGGGAGGAGGATTTGGTAGTTGCTAATCTCTCGTTTGACAACGATATAAAAAACCACACAATACAAGGCAATATTTTTTATACAAATACTTTCAGTTACATTTATAGGGATATAAATGTAAATTCTGGACTTCCGAAAACGCCAGGGTATATATACTCAAATTCCGTTAATTCTCTTAATATTGGATTAAATTTTTATCACG
>JAPYWX010000064.1 GCA_028276145.1 Spirochaetota bacterium | reverse complement strand
CAAACTGAATAGTATATTTAAGTTCGTTATTTCTTATGAGCATGAACTTGAGGAGGTTGTTGAAATTCAAAGAAAGTATGGACTTCCTAGAGAAAGAATTTTCTTGATGCCTGAGGGTACTACACCTGAAGAAATTACTGATAAATCAAAGTTCATAATACCTTTTTGTTTTGAACATGGGTTTAATTACTCACCTAGGTTACAGATTATGCTAAAGATAAAATGAGTGCCTTGGGCACTTAGTGCTTGGAGCACTCTTGTAGGGTTTTAGAAGTTGAAAGGAACTGTTTGTTTTTGGTATAATATTATTACAAGTTGGGGTTGTAGCTCAGCCTGGTCAGAGCGCTGGTCTGTCACACCAGAGGTCGCGGGTTCAAGTCCCGTCAACCCCGAACCTTATGGACTCCTGTTTTTATGCAGAAAAATTTTATATCTTCAAGAGACATATCAAAAGAGGAATTTCTGGCTCTCTTTTCTTTGTCCTCTGAGTTAAAAAAAAACAGGTTTTTGTATTCTAATTTTTTGGATGGTAAGACAATATTGATGATATTTGATAAGCCTTCTACTAGAACGAAGGTGTCTTTTTTTGTTGGTATAAGCGAATTGGGAGGTGCTGCTCTTCCTTTACAATCCAACGAATTGCAGTTAGGTAGGGGTGAGACGATAGAAGATACTGCTAGGGTTCTCTCTAGGTATGTCCACGGTATAGTTATAAGAACATATAATCACGACAATGTTGTTAAGTTAGGCGATTATTTCAGATATCCTGTTATAAATGCTTTGACTAACTACGAACATCCTTGCCAAGCTCTGGCTGACGCTTTTACGATATTTGAGAAGTTTTCGTCTTTTGATGTTAAGGTTGTTTACCTTGGTGATTTTAATAATGTTGCTAGGTCCCTTATGATGACATTGGCAATCCTACAGACTAGAGAATTGTGTTTTTCTGGTCCTCTTGAGTATTATGATAAGTCTATAGAAAAAGTGGTTGAAGAACTTTCAAAAGGTAAAACAAAGTTCTATGTTGAGACTAATCCTGAAAAAGCTGTGAAGGGTGCTGATGTTATATATAGTGACGTTTGGGTAAGTATGGGTTTTGAAGACACTAAAGAGGAGAGAGAGAAGCTCATGAGACCTTATCAAGTAAATTCTTATATTATGTCACTTACGGGGAAAAATACTTATTTTATGCATTGCTTACCTGCTAGAAGAGGTGAGGAAGTTACGGATGAGGTTATTGACTCCCCACAATCTATCGTTTTTGACCAAGCAGAGAACAGATTACACACCCAGAAAGCACTTTTAATAAAACTTTTTGAAAACATTCAATAATTGTTTCTTTTTTAAGTGCTTAATAGCACTTTGTGCTTAGTAGCACGTTGTGCTTAAAGCACTTGTGTCTAAGACACTTGTGTCTAAGGCACTTGTGTCTAAGACACTTTCTTAATTATTTGAGTGCTTAAAGGTGTTCATAACACGTTTTCAAGTGCTAGCTTGTATTCTCCGATGAAGAAAGGTGTTGGAAAGTGAAGCTTTCCAACGAGTGCTTATTAGCACTTTCTTAATGAGGTGCTTAATAGCACTCTGTGCTTAATATCAATCTTCAATAAAAAAGATACAGGGTGTTGGGATGCGGAGCATCCCAACATTAAAAAGGGTGGGAGGGTGGGACTACTTGAAGTAAAGTGCTGATTAGCACTGTGCTAATTAGCACTTTCAATTAAGTGCTTAAAGCACTAAGTGCTTAAAGCACTAAATGCTAAAAGCACTACTTAATAGCAACTACTTATAAGTGCTAGGAGGTACTTAATGACACTTCTCTGTTAGGGTTAAGGAAGATAATAGCCTCCATTAGAATTTTAGGTGTGCTTATAGCACTTTTTTAGTTCATACATTCTGAAGAGTTGAGGGAGAGGCGAAGCCTCTTTTAATCAAATAAGGTGCTTATAGCACTTTGTGCTTAATAGCACGTTGTGCTTAATAGCACTTTGTGCTTAGTAGCACGTTGTGCTTAAAGCACTTGTGCCTAAGACACTTGTGTCTAAGACACTTGTGTCTAAGACACTTGTGTCTAAGACACTTGTGCCTAAGGCACTTTCTTATTAATTTGGAGAGTGTAGAGAGGTGAAACCTCTCTACGAAAAATAAGGGTGGGTGTTTAAAGCATTCTTTTATCAATTGGAGAGTGAAGGAAAGCTTTTCCTCTCTACATCAAATAAGGTGGGATGGGCTGGACTACCTAAATTAAGGTGCTATTAAGCATCTTAATAATGTTTTCTTGAATTTGTATTCTTAAATCTTTATCTTTACTGTATGAAAAAGCTTGTAATTTGGTTTTTCGTTTTTTTCTTTTTGCTAGTTAATTTCGTTTTTCCATTCGGAAAAAATAAGATAAACTATTCTACTGCTAACTGGTATGTTTATGAGCTAGGAAACTATAAGCTTTTCCTTGATACATCTCAAACAAATATTTTCAAGTATATTGTTAGGGCGATAAAGGATTCAGATGAAGAACTTAGGTCGTTGACATTTAGGGATTTGAATGAGACGTTCCCGGTTATAGTTTTCCCTAATCAGATAGAGTTTCAGGCGAATAACATTGTTGATGAATTCATAGGTGAAGGAACGGGAGGGTTTACCGAAGGACTCAAAAATAGGCTTGTCATTCCGATGAACGGAAACTTAGGTTTTTTTAAGAGGGTTTTGAATCATGAAATGGTGCATGTTTACCAATTTGATACTATCAAGGGAGCTAAGAATAGGAAGGTTCTTAGTGATGTTTTTATTCCTCTTTGGTTTATTGAAGGAATGGCGGAGTACTACTCTGTTGAGTGGGATTTCTCTTCTGAAGAGATTTTGAGGGATATAGTTATCAACAGTAGAATTGTACCTCTTGATAGGTTATCTGACCTTAATTCTCTTAGACCTGATGAATATTATTTAGTGTACAAGCAAGGGCAGGCTTTCTTAAAGTTCATTGGTGACAATTACGGTAAAACATCAATATATAAAATTTTTAAAGGTTACCTTAACGGTGATAAGGACCCTTATAAAACTGAATTAGGTAATAGTTTAATTGATGTAGAAAAAACTTTCGTTTTTTCCCTTAGAAAAAAGTATTTACCGATGCTTAGTGAATATGATGAAGTAATTTCTTTTGCTAACCAGATAGATAATATTAAGTTTGGTGAAATCCCCTATCAGAAGTTTATTCCTACTTTTGTTTCTAGCAATACCATTGCATTTTTAACATACAAGGATATTTACCCTAAGATTGTTCTTTACGATATCAGAGAGAAGAAAATAATCAGGGATTTGGTTATAGGTGGCTTTAATGAAAATTACCTTGAGTTTCATATAACAAGGAATAACATTGCTGTTTCAACTAACGGTGTGATGGTTTTCGTTTCAAAATCTGGTGGTAAGGACGCTATAAATGTGTATGATTTGAACAAAAATTCTTCGTACCAAGTTAAATTTGACAAGATTTTCATTATATCATCGCCTGATGTATCTTTGGATGGTAAACTTGTTGTGTTCAGTGGGTTTGATAATGTGAGTGAGGATATATACATTTACAACCTTGAGACGAAAGAACTTAGGAAGCTTACAGATGATATGTTTTATGATGCTGAACCTAGGTTTTCTCCTGACAAGAATTATATATACTTCGTTTCAACGAGAAACAAGGATAGCATATTTTCCCAGGATACTGATATATATAGACTTAACCTAAGTACAGGTGAAATTGATAAGTTTATAGACTTAGGAGGGGAGGAACAAAATCCTTTTGTTTCTCAGGATGGTAAGTATCTACTCTTTGTTTCTACTATTGATGGTGTAAGGAATATATTTGTCTACGATTTTGGTAGTAGCAAAGTGTTTAGAGTGTCAAAGGTTATGACTGGTGCTTTTTCGCCAAAGCTTGACCCATCTGGTAGTACTCTTATTTTCTCATCTGAAAATAATTTGTCGTACGATATATACTACAAAAGTTTTTCACTAACTAATTTGATAGGTAGTGAAGTTAGTAATTATGTTTTTGTTTCTGAAGCTTCAAAGTCTAAATTTTTAGCTGAGAAATCAAGAATAGAGGGTATAGAGATAAGAAACTCTTATAGTTATATTATTGTTCCAACGGTTGATTATATAACTGGTGGATTTAGTTTGAGTTCTGATTTGGGGTTTATGCTTTTGATAGGTGCAAGTTTTAGTGATTTACTTGGTGATCAGAGACTATCAATAATACTGAACAACATGTATCTACAGAGTTATGGGACTTTTAATTTTTCTGAAGTTAACATTTTGGCTTCTTACATGAATCTCAAGTATTACTTTGACTTCGGTTTCCAGTTTTATAACCTTAGGGATTACTTTTTTTCGTTGATGAATTTCTTTGTTTATCCTTCGGTTTTCTATCAGGTTGAGCCTAGTTATTATTCAAAGTCCGGCTTCAATGGATTTTTGATATATCCTTTTTCAACATTTTCTAGATTAGAGTTGTCTTTAGAGCATTCTGATTATTTTTGGGTGCCGGTTTATGATTATTACAATAATGTTTTCCGTGATAACTTCATGTACTCAATGAATACTTTATCGCTTAGCTATGTTTACGATGCCACACTTTGGAGTGTTGTAGGTCCGATAGACGGTATAAGGTCCCAGGCTATAATTTCGTACTCGCCGAAGTTAGTTTCTAGTGATAAGAGCCTTTTTTCTACTATATTTGATTTTAGAAAGTACTTTATGATAACTGTTATTGATACTCTTGCTTTTAGATTTGTTGGTGGGTATAAGTTTGGATTAGATGCTGATTCTTTTCCTTTTTATGTTGGTGGTGTTGGGACTCTGAGAGGGTATGATTTCAAGGAGTTTAGCGGTAAATTGCTATTCCTTTCCAACTTAGAACTGAGGATAGCACTTATAAGGGCTTTATTAGGTCCATTTGGTTTTTCTTTTCCACCTGTTTTTGGTTCGCTTTTTGTAGATGCTGCTTTAGTGGGAGATGATATAACAAAGTTTCAGCTTAGTAGGTTTGATGAAAATGAAGGGGTTTATAAGCTAAAAGACCTCAAGGTAGGTGTAGGTGTGGGGGTTGGCATTGCTCTGGGAGTTGGGTTTAAACTGAGATTTGATTTTGCTTCTCCGTTTGATGGTAGAAAACTTCTTGATGCTAAAGATTGGAAGACATACTTTCAGTTAGGGTACGAATTCTAATGAAAGTTTTTTCATTAGTTCCTTAAATTCTTTTGGTAAGTCAATTTCAAATAACATTATCTCATCCCGTGAGGGATGAGGGAAAGAAATTTTTTTAGCAACTAATGGTATAAACGATTCAGGTAAATTAAATTCTTTTATTTGTTTATTTGCTTGTGGATTGTATGTTGTATCTCCCACGATTGGGTGTCCGACGCTTTTTAGGTGTACTCTTATCTGGTGCGTTCTTCCTGTTATTGGTCTCGCCTTTACTAATGAGTATTTACCGTTTGTTGCTAAAAGCTCGAATTCCGTTATTGCTGGCTTACCATCGTGGACTATTGCCATCTTTAGCCTGTTTTTTGGGTTCCTGCCGATTGGTTTGTCTACTGTGAAGTTTTTTTCTTCTACTTTCCCGTTTACTATTGCCCAGTACTCTTTGTATACCTTCCTTGATTTGAACAGAGAAGATAATATAGCGTGTGCCTTGTCATGTAGTGCAATTACCATTAATCCTGATGTTTCCTTATCGAGCCTATGGACTATTCCTGGTCTTGTGTAGCCCCCCATGAAAGAAAGTTTGTCTTTGAGATTGTATAGTAAAGCATTTACTAATGTGCCGCTCCAGTGTCCCGGAGCAGGATGTACGACCATATTATAAGGTTTTTCTATCACAGCTATGTCATCATCTTTGTATAGAACTTTTAGTTCTATAGGTTCCGGTGTAATGTCACATACCTCTGGAATTATGTCATCAAATTCTATAATTTCTCCTTCTTTTGCTTTGTAACCGAAATGTTTGGGTTTTCCGTTTACGAATACTTTTTTTACTTTACCTTTTATTTGGCTCCTTGTGTAGTTTGTGTACTTTGAGATAATGACATCTATTCTGTGTCCTGCGTCGTTACTTGTTACTACTATCCTCATAGGACAGAACTGTTATCACCTCTTCTGCTAATAGGTTAGGTAGAATTTTGCTACACATCTCTTTATTGAATACTCTTGATATGAAGAAGGTTTGCTTTATTTTTATTCCTTTCGCCTTGCATAAGTTTACAAAGTCTCTGTAAGTAAATAAGTGGATGTTTGGAGTGTCAAACCATGAGTATGGTAGTTCTGAGCTTACTGGCATGGTGCCTTTAAGCAATAATTGTAATCTTAGCTTGTAGTATCCGAAATTAGGGAAACTGACTATTGCGTTTTTGGAGATTCTGAGTATTTCTTCAAGTAGTAGCCCAGGGGATTTTAGCTGCTGTATGGTTTTACTTACTATCACGTAGTCAAATGCCTTGTCTTCTATCTCTAAGAAGTTTTTGTCTTTGAAGCCTTTGTTTATGTCATAGTGTATTACATTTAATCCTTTTGACAAGCATTCTATTACCTCGGTAGTGTCAATTTCTATTCCTACGCCTCTTACTTTTTTCTTTTCTCTGAGGTATACGAGGAGTTCACCATCGCCACAGCCTAAATCTAAAACTCTACTTCCTTCCTCTATTATTCTTTCTATTATTTCGAAGTCTTTTCTAACTTCTTTCATAGGTTTTCTCTTTTCTGTTTTGTTTTTCTTGAAATGTAGCATCAAGAAATGCTTTTATTGCTTTGCTTTCTATCTCTGTATCTATCAAGAAGGAATCATGTCCGTTTATGCTTTCTATGTTTATGTATGATACATCTTTACCAGCAGCTAGCGCTGCTGATACCATTTCTAATGATTCTGAAGGGGGGAATAACCAGTCAGTTGAAAAAGAGATGAATAGGAACTTACTGTTGGTTTTACGGAATACTTCTTTGAGGTCTCCGTTTCCATATTTTTCTGTTAAGTCAAAGTAGTCCATCGCTTTTGTTATGTATAGATAAGAGTTTGCGTCAAATCTGTTTACAAATTTTTCCCCTTGATAGCCTAAGTAACTTTCAACTTCAAACTCTATATTGTCAACATCATAAGTTTTACCGTTTATGAGCTTCCTACCGAATTTTAAGTCCATTGATTTTGAACTTAGGTAGGTGATGTGTCCTATCATTCTAGCGATACTTAAGCCTTTTGAGGGTACTTTACCTTTCTCTAGGTATTCGCCATTTTCCCAGTTGGGGTCGGAAATTATGGCGTTTCTACCTACTGCGTCAAACGCTATGTTCTGAGCTGAGCAACTTGCTGTTGCTGCTATCACAACGGCACTTTCAACTACTTCTGGATACATTACTGACCATTCGAGTGCCTGCATGCCTCCCATTGAACCACCCACAACGGCTAAAAGCTTTTCAATACCTAACTGCCTTATTAACTCTCTTTGCACTTTCACCATATCTGATATGGTTATCGTTGGAAATGTTATTCCGTACCTTTTTCCTGTTTTAGGATTTACTGATGTTGGTCCTGTAGTACCGTAACAGCTTCCTAAGAAGTTCGAACATATTACGAAAAACTTGTTTGTATCTATACCTTTACCGGGACCTATTATATCTTCCCACCATCCTTCTGTTGCTCCATCAAATGTTTCCTCATCTATCATTCTATGATAACCTGCAGCATGTGCCGAACCTGATAAAGCATGACAAACAAGTATAACGTTACTTTTGTCCTCGTTTAGTGTACCATAAGTTTCATAAGCTACATCTATAGGTCCAGGTAGCACCTCTCCGGATTCTAGCTCTAGTCCTTCTGGAAGTATCTGTATAATGTTAGTCTTTACGAGCCCTACAGTCTCACCTTTTACTTCTTCAATTATGTTTCCCGTTCTCTTCTTCCTTAAAACCTTGTACATTTTTAGTAAAATTTTATATAAAGAAAGAAAAATTTTCAAATTTTGAAAATTTGAAATTTCCACTTTTAAGCAAGTTTTTGAATTTACGAATTTTAATTCGTAAAGAATTTTTATTGAAACTTTGCTAAAATTCAAATTTTAGAACTTACAAATCCACAATCAATTAGG
>JAPYWX010000063.1 GCA_028276145.1 Spirochaetota bacterium | reverse complement strand
TATTATTCTTAATTTGCCTTTGTCATCAACAACGAATACTGCTCTAACTGTGTTTGTTCCTTTTGCTGGATGGATTAGACCAAGTTTGTTAGCTACATCGCCGGTATCAGCAATGATTGGAAATTGAATTTCTATACCTAGTTTCTCTTTTATCCATTCTACCCATTTGATGTGTGAAAACACTTGGTCAACGCTCAAGCCTATTAATTCGCAATTTAGTGCTTTAAACTTTTCATACCTTTTTTGGAAAGCGACAAATTCGGTTGTACAGACAGGCGTGAAGTCAGCAGGATGGCTGAAGAGTACGAACCACTTTCCTGCAAAATAATTAGGTAATTCAATTACCCCATGAGTTGTTTGAACTTTCATTTGTGGAAAATCTTCTCCCAGAAGTGGGATTCCTTTTTGGTTTAGGTTCTCCATAAAATACCCCCTTACTTTAAGTAAGTATACAAAAATTTTTTAGTTGAGTCAAGGAAGTACGAAGGGGGTTCCCAAATTTGATTATCCTTAGTCATTCTGAACGAAGTGAAGAATCTCTTCCAGAGGTAGACACTCTTTTTGTAGGTTCTTTTAGGTCTTATGGTTTAGTAAGAAGATGAACATATAATTTTGTTTTTTGAGAGAAATTTTTTAATATTATTAGAAGTATGTCTTTTAAGAGTATTACGATAGATAGTGTGATGCCGCAGATTGTTAAGAAAGACAATGATTTTGTTGTTTTCATGAGTGGCTTTTTAGGTAGGAATATTCAGGGATATGAGTTCCCTGAGTTTGCTGAGGAAAAGGAGAAAAAGAATATTGTTAAATTGCTTACTCCTTTCATATCAAAACTTTCAGTTATAGACAAGGTTATTGACCTTAGCAGAATACTTAAGGATGATATAACACTTTTAGGGCTTATTGACAGAGAGATAATAGATGATGATATCCTTAGGATAATGACACCTCAGAATGTTTCTTCTATTAGGATAATTGCTAGCGAAAACTATGATGTTTGGTTCTTTTTGAATTTTTCTGAGCATTTTTTGGTTAGGTCAACTTTTATAGGTAATGGCTTTGAGGGTATATACAACAAACTTAACGATATTGCTATTCTCTTTGATGAAGAGTTTATACCTATGTTTGATAAAAATTATGGCTTTATAACTTCTGATTTGTCTCTTGTTGGGCATGGTGTTAAATTTAGGTTTTTGCTTAATCTTTGGGGGCTGAGAGGTAGCCAGATTTTCCCTTCGGTTCTGAGTACTATGTCTAGCAACGGTATAGTTTATTCGTATAACCAGCTTTATGAAAAAAGTGGATTCATGGAGTTTACCTATACATTTTCACCTGACAAATCCATGTATGAGAATAAGAAGATTTTTATGTCTTTGCTTGAGGAATTTCGCTATAGCGAGATAGAAGAGAGAAAAAAGCAGAGAGCCAAAATTAATTACAGTAACCTTCTTAGGGAATTCAGAGAGATGAAGGATTCTTTTAAATCTATAACTTTCATGCACTACAGGGCTCTTGTTAATACTTTGACAAAACTATCAATGATTAACTTCTTCAGCAAAGAAGACCCTTACGAAGAAACAGATATGGATACAATGATTAATTACTTGCTTCTTCTTCTTAGGGACACTAGCATAATGCTGTATTCAGGTATCTCAATACCCAACGACTCATTCATCGGCAAAGAGAGAGCACTACTAGTAAAAAAATTCTTCGCTAATAAATGATGTGTATTAAGTGCTTAATGGTAATTCCTTATTCAATTGCTTACCAGAAAGTATAGAGAGGCTAAGCCTCTCTCAGTAAAGTAAAGGTGAGCGTGGGTCTTCATAGCACTTCCTTAATTGAGTGCTTAAAGCACGTTGTGCTTAGAGCACGTTGTGCTTAAAGCACTCAGTGCTTAAAGCACTATTCTTTTGGGATAAGAGAGGCGATAGCCTCTCTGTAAAAAAATAAAATTTATCTTCTCATGAACAGAGATTCAAGGGTGTTCTTTTCAATGTATAGCATTGTTGGTCTTCCATGTGGACAAGTATATCTGTATTCTTCTCTTAGTGCTTCTTCTAGCAATTTGTAAGCTTCAAAAGGAGTCATTGATGTATTGCCTTTTACTGCGCTTTTACAGGCTATGGAAGCTAGTTTTTCTAATACAGTCTCTAAATTTGATGATTTTTCTTCTTTTATTTTTTCGCATATTTCTATTATTCCACTCTCAATGTCTATTCCTATGTTGAAAAATGAGGGTATGGATGTTACTTCAATGTTGTCTTCATCAATTTTTATTGAAAAGCCGAGTTTGTTGAATGTTTCTAAGTTTTCCTTTATCATCTCTAAGTAGTCTTTTGATATTTTGAATTTGTGCGGCATGAGTAAGTTTTGCTTTGTTATGTATCCTCTTGTTGTTAGTTCTTTGTATTTCTGGGAGTAAATTATTTTTTCGTGTAGAGCGTGCTGGTCAATCAGTAGTATTTTATCTTCACCTTCTACCTCAAATATTAGGTATGTGTTGAATATGGAACCTATGAATTTGTATTTTTTAAGCTCTGTTTTTTCTTGCTCTTCGTTTTGAACAAATTGAACTGGGGGACTTTGGGTTTTGTTTAGGTAGTTTGATTCTATGAGGTTTGCTTCTTCCAATTTTTTGTAGTTTGATAAGAATTTTGGTTGTTCTTCTTGGGGTTTAGATGTTTCTAAGAAAGTTTTGTAAATTTCTTGTTGGTGTATTGTATTGTTAGCTTTACTTTGTAGGAATGTTTCGATAGATTTTTTTATGCTTTTTTCTATAGGGTTTAATGTTAGTTCGGATTCGTTTATTTCTACTACTTGGTCTGTTTCTTTTAAGCCGCTGGTTATTAGTTCTATTATTTGGTGGTATATTTTGCCTTCGTTCTTGAATTTTATTTCTTTTTTTGCTGGGTGAATGTTGACATCAACTAATGAGGGATTTATTCTGATGAAGCAGAATACTATGGGATATGAGCCTTTGGAGGTATAGTTTTCGTATGCTTTTGAGAATGCGTTTAATAAGCTTTTTGATTCTACGAATCTTCTATTTACGAAGATCTGCTGGAGGTTTCTTGTTGGTCTCGTTACGGAAGGTTTGGAAAAGAATATTTCTATTTTCATGTCTTGGTCTTCGTATACTTTGTGGTTTAGTGATTTTATCTCAGGGTATATTGAAATTATTCTTTCGTAGAGAGAGTTTGATTTAGGTAATAAAATATCGGTTTTTAGGTCTTTGATGAGTTCAAAAGTTATTTCTGGAAAGGCTATTGCCTTTTTTACGAATACATCAAGTATATACTTGTATTCTGTTATATCTGACTTTAGGAAATTTCTTCTCACTGGAAGGTTAAAGAATAAGTCTCTTACTCTTACTATAGTTCCCTCTGGTGATGATGTTGGTATTGATTGGATGAGTTTACCGTCTCTAACTATTATTTTGTGTCCTTCTATTTGGTTTTTGGGTCTGGATATTATTTCTAGTTCGGATACTTCGGCTATGCTTGCGAGTGCTTCACCTCTAAAGCCCATTGTTGTTATTCTGTATAGGTCATCGACTGATTTTATTTTACTTGTTGCATGCCTCAAGTATGACTTCTCTAAGTCTTCTTTGCTCATACCTTCACCATCATCAATTACTTCTATTAGCTTTTTCCCTCCCTCAATTATACTTACGGTTATTTTTGTGCTTCCTGCATCTATTGAGTTGTCAATTAGTTCTCTCACAACGGAACTAGGTGATTCTATTACCTCGCCTGCTGCTATTTTTTTGGAAACTTCCTCGGGTAGAATTACTATTTTTGACATGGTAGTATCATTATATAACTTAAACATTTTGAATTCCAAGATGTATGTTAAGTGGTTTTTTGCTAAGTACCTTTGGCAATGGATGCTTATTTTTGTTAGACAATTGTTTGGTTCTTTGCTAAAATATTTTTAGTGAGATTTTGATTATTCCGAAAATACTATTGCCTTATGAAGTATTTCATCTATCAAGTTGTTAAATACCTGCTAATAGTTTTGTTTCTGGTTGCTCTTGTTTTGTATCTAGCGAGAACTGACAAGTTGCCGAGGTTTTTGCCCGATGAAGTGAGAAATTATATTATTGACTTTTCTGATGTTGTGCTATCCTACGATATTTTTTCAGAGATTTATAAGCCATTTTCTTTGGTTTTTGACTTCTTGGCTGATGATGGTTATCAATATAAGTATAGTACTTTGCCTGAGGTTATCATAAAAAGACTAGATTCTACTGTTGATAAGATTGATAACGATATAAATCTTTTCGTTAACAACCCTCTGTTTGAATCGTGGGTCATTCAGTCATTAATTGGAGGTAAGAACCAAGTTTTGTACGATTTAATGAAGAGTTCTTTTGATTATGCTTATCTTGTCGGTATTGGTATATATTCATCGAGAGGTGTTGAGATTGCTTATAGTGGCAATGAAGTAAGCAAAGATGTAATTAACTACGCTATTAATAATAGAAAACAATTAGTTTTGGTTGGACCATATCTCGTTAGAGTTAGAGAACTTAAGAAAGATGTTGATTTTATTGATGGTAAATTGTTGGTTATACTTGATAGTAAGTTGTTATTCAAGGAAGTTTTCAATAGTGAGCTTAGGGATTTTAAAGATGTGTATGTTCTTGATTATTACTCTACGAATGTTCTTTTTTCACTTAATGGAACAGATGCTGCCATTCTGAGGGAAAATGCTTTTAAGGGGAGCTTAGAGATTGGAAGGGAAAGTCTCAATAACAAGGTTTTGTCTTATAAGGACTTGTTCTATGTCGGATTCATTTATTCCAAACCTAACTTTCTTAGGGTGATTAATATAGCTTTTAGGATAATAATTATTGTTGGTGTCTTGATTTTGCTTATCTGGTTGAACTTAAGGATTAAGGAAGAACTTACAAAAGTAAGTAAGAAAGAGGAAATATTACTCAAACAGCTTAGAGATGGGCTAAAGCAGCTACCTTATAAAGGTGTAAACGAGAAAAAGGATATAAACAACCTTTTTGTTATTTCTACAGACCAATCGTTGAAGTACTTTGAAAATTTTGTTAAAACTGACGTAGAAGTTTCTAAGGAAGCTTCTAATCGTTCTTTATTCAGGTTTTAAAAACTTGAGTGTAGAGAGGCGAAGCCTCTAATTGATAAGTAAAAGGTGTTGGAAAGCGAAGCTTTCCAACAATCAAATAGGGTGGGCGGGTGGGACTACTTAAAATAATGTGCTTAATAGCACATTTTTAATTAAGTGCTTAAAGCACTTAAGTGCTTTAGACACTGCTTAATAACACTTGTACTGATTAGTTCTTCCTTATTAAGGGTTAAGGGATGCGAAGCATCCCTTAAATAATTTGGTGGGTGGGGACTCAATAGCACTTTTTTTTAAAAAAGCAGGCTAAACCTGCAACAGGTTTAACCTGTGAATCTTTCAACGCAATCCTTTCTTTTTGAATATATTGTGTTGTATGGTGTATAATTTATGAAGAATGGGAAAAACTAAAAGGAATGAAAGAAAGGAAGACATAAGGGTTGATTTCGATGTTGATGAGGTTTATAGTAGGATGAAGGATAAGGTCTTGACAGCGGTTAAGAACATGGGGTATGACTTAGTGAGCTTTTCTATAAAAAAAGGTAAGAAGGTTCTTGTAGAAGTTGAGATATATCTTAAGGACAGGAGTATATCGACAAGGGATTGTGAGAAAGTATCAAATGTTCTTTCTAGGTTATTTGATGTGGAGGACCCTATACCTATTAGTTATACATTGCTTGTTAGCTCTCCAGGTTTGGATAGAGAACTGAAGGAGCTTAGAGATTTTGAGATTTTTTCCGGTAAAGAAGTAGAGGTAAATGTAAGGAATTTTGAGATTTATGGTTTGCCTTCGTCACATAATGTTATGCGTATAATTGGGGTTGAGGGGGATGTTGTAAAGTTTGACCTTGATGGTAAGGAAGTCTGGATAGATTTCAGTGATATAGAGAAAGCAAAGTTGTATTTTGATTTTGATAGACATTTTAGGGGAGAGGGTAATTTATGAGTGTTCTTGGGAGTATAAAAGAGGTTTCTAGGATGTTGGAATTGCCAGAGGAAATAGTTACAAAGATGCTAGAGAATGCTCTTGTAGAGGGATATAAAAAAGAGTTTGGTGAGGAGTATGATAATGTTTCTGTTAAGCTTGATGAGAATTCGCAGAAATTGGAAGTTTTTGCTATCAAGAAAGTTGTTGATAAGGTTAGAAATCCTGTTTTAGAGATTTCTCTTGATGAGGCTAAGAAATACTCTAAGGATGTTGGGGTTGGGGATCAGATAAGTGTGCCTATAGATATTTCTAAGTTCAGTAGAGGTGCCCTTGAGGCTATAAAGTCTAGCATTTTTAAGCAGAAGACAGAAATAGAAAGAGATAAAGTCAACTCTATATTTAGAAACAAGATAGGTGAGATTATTACAGCCAAGATTACCAATATAAGAGGTAAAAACATAGAAGTGATTATTGATTTAGGGAATATCAAGGTTGATGGGATTCTTCCTTATGAGCATCAAATGCCTGAGGACCATAGAATTTTTTCGGTAGGTGACACTATAAAGGCAGTGCTTATTGATATAATATCCCCCTCCTCTGATGAGGAAAAGGAAGATACTAAAGTCAAGAAGAAGAGGCAAAGAGAATCTAAACTTCTACTTTCAAGGACTACACCGGAGTTTATTAAAAAGTTGTTTGAGCAAAACATTCCTGAAGTTTCTAAAGGTATAGTTCAAGTTGTGGCAGTTGGTAGGATTGCAGGTGAGAGGTCAAAGGTTGCTGTTGCTTCAAAGTATCAGGATGTTGACCCTGTTGGTGCTTGTATTGGAGTTGGTGGTAGTAGAATTGCTTTTGTTTCTAGAGAGGTTAGCGGCGAGAAAATAGATGTTGTTCTTTGGAGTGATGACATAGTTGAGTTTGCCAGAAATGTTTTCGGTAGGGACGCTATTCATTCAGTTGAAGATAGGGGTAATGAGGTAATACTCAAGGTGTATGATTCGTACCTTTCTAGGGTTGTAGGTAAGAAGCTAATAAATATCACTCTTTTTGAAAAGATGATAGGTAAGAGTGTTAAAGTTATTTCCATTGATGTTGAGAAAGAGAGCACCGGTGAGCCTCCAATAGAGATAGAAGAAGATATGATAAATGAAAATACTTATGTTGATTATCTACCGTTCGATAGGGTTATACTTAATAAAATGAAGGAGAAAGGTTTGAAGACGATAGGTTCTCTAATAGAGAACTTAGATAACCTTAAGGATTTGGGCTTTACACCTAGCGAAATTGCTCATATCAATGGAGTTATAAATGAATATATTGAAATAGAGGTTGAGGAGTAAAGGGACTTATGGATGAGAAGAAGAAAATAAAAATAAAAATAAAAAAGAAGCCTGATGAAGTAGCTTCTAAGCAAGAAGTAGGTGAAGAGATAAATAAAAGTGAAACACCTTTGCCTTCTGTTCCTGAGCCTACTCTGCAGGAGCAGCCCAAACAAACTGAACCTGTTTCACAAGAAAGAAGGGAAGTACAGGAGTTTAGGAAAGAGAGACCTTACGAAAAAAGGTTTGATAAATATAGAGAGGAAAGAAGATATAAACCTTCTTATCATAAAGGTAGTAAGGAGAAAGGAGAAGGTACACCATTTAATAGGGAAGGTGGGACAAAGTCTCAGAGAGAGCAGGGAGCTACTACTCAGTATAGGGATAGATTTAGAAAAAAGGAAGGTGGTCAACAGGGTCAGAGAGGTTTTAGAATTGGTGATAGGTTTGCTAAGCCTGCGCCAAAGCCTTCAGGAGGTCCAAAACCACCGAGAGCTGTTCCTATTACTCCTCCTAAGAAGACTTCCATAAAAGAATCTTTTAAGGAACCAGAAATTGTAGAGGGTGAGGAAGAATTTGTATCTAAGTTGGATGCTGCGTTCATCAGAAAGAAGAAAGAGGAAACATTCGCTGTACCTAGTGAAATAGAGATATTTGAAACTATAACGGTTGGTGACCTCGCTAAGAAGATGAATGTTAAAGCTTCGGTTGTAATTGATACTTTGTCAAAGTTAGGATTAACTGTTACTATCAACGACAAGATAGATGCTGATACTGCAACAGTTGTTGCA
>JAPYWX010000003.1 GCA_028276145.1 Spirochaetota bacterium | reverse complement strand
GGACAATATCTATTGGCTCTAAACTCTATAATCCGAGAATAAGTTACAGAACATGCAATCTAAAAACAAGGTATTATTCTGATGATGTTAGAAGTATTAGTTTCCTGCCACAGAGTATATACAAGGAGTTGATGGAAGGAACTTTAATTTTCTAAATAATGATAAACGCTAAAGAAGTAATTGCTATAGTACTCTTTGGTGGTGTAGGTAAAAGGTTCGGATGGGATAGACCAAAGCAGTTTTTCTTAGTCAAGAGTAAAACAATATTAGAGTACTCTGTGGAAGCTTTTGAGAAGAGTAAATATGTAGATAGGATAATCATTGTTTCATCTAAAGAATTCATAAATGAGACAAGGGAGTTGGTGAAAAATTTTAGGAAAGTATCTAAAATTGTTGAAGGAGGTAATACTCGAACAGAGTCATCAATTAATGGTTTGTTGGCTATTGAAAATAAAGATAGTTTTGTACTCATACATGATGGGGCAAGACCTTTGGTATCACAAGAACTAATAGGCAGAGTTGTTGAAGCTATTCCTGAAAAGGGAGCTGTGATACCGTGTTTGAAAGTTTTTGATACTCTGGTTGAAGTTTCTGACGGAAAAGTTACTAGTTTTCTTGATAGAGATAAAATATTACAAGTGCAGACTCCCCAAGGGTTTAAG
Organism: Spirochaetota bacterium; assembly: GCA_028276145.1. GTDB lineage: Bacteria > Spirochaetota > Brevinematia > DTOW01 > DTOW01 > JAPYWX01. The sequence continues at coordinate 34,170 of JAPYWX010000003.1, read as the reverse complement.
TATGAGATTATATTAGAGGCTTACGAAAAGTTAACGAAAAGTGGGAACATGAGTTTCCCTGACGATAGTTCGGTGGTTAGATACCTTGGGATTTCTGAAATTTATGTTGTTGAAGGTGAGGTTAGGAATATAAAGATAACAACAAGGGATGATGTAGAATTGATGGAATACTACATTGAAAAGTTTAAAATTGTATAAAAGCATATAAGTGCTTTTAGCACTTGATTATGAATTAGAACATTACTTCTAGTGGCCTCACTCTTCCACCCTAATTGTTTGAAGAGAGACTTCGTCTCTCTTTACTCTCTAGTGTTTAATACTAATGAAGCATATTTATGACTATATTGAGGCTTTTTACTTAGTAATTAGGTTAAGTATAGTACAGTTGTGAAAGTGGTAAGTAGGTAGTAGTTTTTTAGGAAATTGGTAATGATGCTGTTGAAATCTTTTAAACTTTATATATGGCAAATCTTCTTATAAAGAATGGGTCTGTATACTGCTATAAGAATAAAATTAACGGTGAGAGTTTAGATATTCTCATCTCTGATGGTAAAATTGCAAAGGTTGGAAAGAATTTGAATTATGAATGTGAAGTGATTGATGCAAGTGGAATGTTTGTTTTCCCTGGTTTGATTGACATGCATGTCCATTTGAGAGAGCCCGGGTTTGAAAATAAGGAAACCATAGAAACAGGCACGAAAGCTGCAGCTAAAGGAGGTATAACGACAATCGTTGCTATGGCTAATACTAACCCGCCTATAAGCTTGCCTGAGGTTTACATAGATGTTGTTGAGAGGATAAAGAAAAAATCGGTGGTCAATGTTTTGCAATCCGCTACTATAACAAAGAATATGGAAGGCAAGGAAATAACTGAGATGGGATTATTCAAAGAGCTAGGATGTATTACATTTTCTGATGACGGCAAGCCTGTTTACGACGCTAGAATAATGCAGAAGGCTCTTGTGTACGCTAGAAATTTTGATGTTCTTATTTTGGAGCATCCAGAGGATGTCAGTTTGTCTTCTGGAGGTGTAATAAACGAAGGTGTTAAATCTTTGGAATTAGGTGTACAGGGTATACCTAATTCTTCAGAGTCTACTGCTGTTGCAAGGGATGTACTCTTGGCCAAAGAGTCTGAAAGTAGGTTACACTTACAGCATATATCTACTAAAGAATCTGTTGAACTAATAAGGTGGGCGAAAAGCATGGGAATTAATGTTACCTGTGAGGTTACACCCCATCATTTGGTTCTCACGGAAGATGACATATTAGGGCATTTAGATACAAATAAGAAGATGAATCCCCCTTTAAGAACTGAAGAAGATAGGGAATCTCTTATTGAGGCTTTGAAAGATGGAATAGTGGATGTGATAGCAACGGACCATGCTCCGCATACTAAGTTTGAAAAATCTCTCACACTACAGGAAGCACCTTTTGGGACAATTGGGCTTGAAACTGCGTTACCTATTGTGTTTACGAAGTTAGTGAAGGAAGGAATTTTGGATTTTATGGAATTAATAAAAGTATTTTCATTTAATCCTTCGAAAATTTTAGGGCTTTCACAGAAGGGACATATTTCAGAAGGTGCAGATGCCGATATAGTAGTATTTGACCCTGGAAAGAAGTATGTAATAGACGAAGAATTTTTTGTTTCTAAGGGGAAAAATTCGTGTTTTCTTGGTTTCGAGGTTTATGGGATTGTTAAATATACAGTTGTTGGTGGTAAGGTGGTATATACTGTTAGCTAAGTTGAAGAGATCGGTTTTTCATGAATGTATTTGAGTAAATAATTTGATTTTTAGCTTTTTATTCCAGAGAGGCGGAGCCTCTCTATAGTTTTTCAATACAATCTGTACAATTTGAAATTATTTTTCGTTGTTTTGTATAATTTTTTTGATGGGGATGTGGCGGAATGGCAGACGCGGGGGACTTAAAATCCCCTGGGTGAAAACCCGTGAGGGTTCGAGTCCCTCCATCCCCATTACTTAGGTCTGTAGCTCTAACTGGCTAGAGCGCCGGACTCCAAATCCGGAGGTTGTGGGTTCGAGCCCCACCAGACCTGAAGGATAAGATTATGTTTAGAAGACTTATTGATTTTTTTAAAGGTGTAATAGATGAAATGAGGAAGGTCTCTTGGCCTTCCAAGGAAGAGGTTGTTGCCTCATCTACAGTTACTATTGTTTTTATATTAATCTTATCGCTAATTCTAGGATTAGTCGATTTTATAGCTTCTACTTTGATAGGACTGCTTCTTAGGTAGGTGTTTTATGGGTAGAGCATGGTATGTGCTACAAGCTGTCTCCGGAATGGAAAATAAAGTTGTTGAGAGGATAAAAAAGGAAATATTGTCGGATGAGGATTTTAAGAAGATAGTAATAAATGTAAAGATACCTACTGAGAATGTTGAGGTAAAAAACCCAAAAACAAATCAAAAAATTATTAAGAAACAAAGAGTTTACCCTGGATATATATTGATGGAATTGGATTTACCACAGGATGAGCATCTTCTAGAGAGGTTCATGGCGGCAATAAAAAGAATAGCAGGAGTTATTGGATTCCTTGGAACGAAGTCTTTGAGGAAGCCACCAAAGCCATTGTCATTTGAGGAAGTTAGGTCAATATTCGAGAGGATAGGAGAGTTTAAGAGTAAGGCTTTTCTGGATCTATCGTCTACATTTGAGGTTGGAGATCAAGTAAGAATAACGGATGGTCCGTTTAAGGGGCTTGTTGGAAGAGTAGCTGAGGTTCACAATGATAAGTTCAAGCTAAAGGTAATCGTAGAAATATTTAACAGGGAAACACCAGTGAATATATATTTTGACCAAGCTGAAAGAATATAGTTATGCAGCTAGTTGAAAGTAAGAGTAATAAATTTTACCATTTTTACCCTAATATTGTTACTGTCGTAGCTACGAAGTTTGAGAATAAAATCAACTTAATGCCAGTTGCTTGGAATTCTGGCGTTTCTTCAAATCCTAGGTATTTTGCTGTAATGATAGCTAAGAAAAGATACACCTACGAGCTAATAAAAAAATCTCAGAAATTCTCTGCTAATTTTTTGAGCTGGGATTACCTAAAATTGGTTGATAACATAGGTTCTGTTTCTGGCAGGGAAGTAGACAAAATCTCTAAGTTTAATATTCCTGTGCAAGAAGGTAAAAACGATGGAATTGTCATTCTACCTATCTCCTATGCTGTGTATGAATGTAAAGTTGTCAAAGATGAAGAGATTGGAGATCATAATTTGATAATTGGAGAGGTTCTAACTGTTCATATAAATCCTGATGTTTTTGATGAAAACGAAAGACCCATCTTAAACAAAGTTTCACCTATATTCTACTTCGGTAAGAATAGATATGTTAAGTTAGTACCTTCCGAAGAAGTTGAGTTTGAGTGAGGATTATTAAATTATTTTTATAAGAGTACAGAGAGGCTACGCCTCTCTGCGATGAATATGAAATTCTTTTTTATAGAAGCTGGGTTTAACCTGTAAGTAATAGGTCTAGCCTGTTGCTAATTTGATTTATTATTAGAAAAATCTCTACAATTTATATAGTATTTTTATAATGTTTCTGGTGAAGGTATGAAATTTTTCATAGAGACTTATGGATGTCAGATGAATATGTCTGATTCTTTTGAGCTTAGGACTTTGTTACAGTCTTCTGGGCTTAATTACACAGATAACGAGGAAGATGCTGATGTTATAATCATAAACACTTGTAGTGTTAGGAATACGGCTGAGGAAAGGGTATTTGGTAGGCTTGGTTATCTCAAAGGGCTAAAGAAGAAAAAGCCGAATCTTAGGATTTTTGTTACTGGGTGTATGGCTCAGAACTGGGGAGAGAGGCTATTGAAGGAGGCTCAGCATATAAGTGGTGTTTTTGGGACATACAGTAGAAGTAAGATGCTTGAAGCAATAATGAGTGGCCAAAACCAGGTTGTAGATATAAGGATGGATAGGTATGAGTTTTTGCCTTCAACGATTGATTATGTTTACCCTTTTAAGGCTTCTGTCACAATAATACATGGTTGTAATCATGCTTGTACCTACTGTATTGTTCCTAAGACTAGAGGTAGGGAAGTAAGTAGGCCAATGAAGGATATAATTGACGATATAAAAAGGCTTGTTGATAATGGGGTTGTTGAGGTGTTGCTTTTGGGGCAGAATGTGAATTCTTACGGTAGGGATATAGGTACTTCGTTCAAAGAACTACTAAAAGAGGTTAATAAGATAGAAGGGCTTAGAAGAATAAGGTTTTTGACTTCTCATCCTGTTAACTTTAGGAGAGATTTGATTGATACAATATCTGAATTGGATAAGTTGTGTAGGTATTTCCATCTGCCTGTTCAGAGTGGCTCTAATAGGATACTCAAGCTTATGAAGAGAGGTTACACTTATGAGTACTATGTTGACATGATAAATTACATACGGAGCAGAATGCCTGATGCTGCAATCTCAACAGATATAATAGTTGGTTTCCCTTCGGAAACTGAAGAAGATTTTGAGATGACATTGAAGCTTGTTGAAGAAGTTAGGTTTGATTTTTCATACATGTTTGTCTTTAACCCTAGGGAAGGAACTCCTGCCGCTTCAATGCCAGAACAAGTGCCCGAAGAGATTAAAACTGAGAGAATACAGAGATTAATAAATCTTCAGCATTCAATAAGCCGCGAAAGTAACCTGAAAGATGTAGGAAAAACTTTTGAAATACTGGTAGAGGATGTAGGTAAATACGAGAATCAGTATATTGGTAGGACTACGTACAATAAGATGGTAGCCGTAGAATCAAAAGAAAATTTGATAGGTAAGTTCGTTAGTGTCAGAATTAAAGAACTTAGCGGTAGTACTCTAATAGGAGAAATAATAAATTCATAGCTGTGTGCTTATAGCACTTTGTGCTTCATAGCACTTTGTTCTTCATAGTACGTCGTGCTTCATAGCACGTTGTGCTTAGTAACACATTCTTATTACACATTGAAGAATGAAGAGAGGTGAAACCTCTCAACAATCAAATAGATTGGGGGCTACTAAAAGTAAAGTGCTAAATACACCTTCTTGAGTGTTAATAGCACTTGTGTTCTTTGGTAAGTGAAAGGTGTTTGAGGGTAAAGAGAGGTGAAACATCTAATAGCAATGTGCTAGCCTATTTCCAACACAATCTAAAAATTTGACATATTCTTGTTGAATATGTGATTATAATAGTCTATACTCTTTGGAGGTTAAATTATGGAGCACAAGGAGATTTATCTCGTTATTCATGGGCATTTTTACCAGCCACCTAGGGAAGATCCTTACACTGGTGAGATTGATTTACAGGATTCTGCTTATCCTTGGCATGATTGGAACGAGAGAATAACTGATGAATGTTATAGGTCAATGGCTTTTTCAAGGGTCCTTAATGACTTCGGTAGAATTGAAAGAATTGTCAATAACTACGAGTATATAAGTTTCAACTTTGGTCCTACTCTTCTTAGCTATCTCGAAAAGTATCATAAGAAAGTTTACGAGAAGATACTTGAGGCAGATTATAACAGTAGAAATAGGAACAATGGTCATGGTAATGCTATAGCACAGGCTTATAATCATATGATACTTCCTTTGGCCTCTGATAGAGATAAGATAACACAAATAGAGTGGGGGTTGAGAGATTTTGAAAAGAGGTTTGGTAGACCTTCTGAGGGTATATGGTTGCCTGAGGCTGCTGTTAATGATATTGTTGTTCAATTTTTGATAGAATACGGTGTAAAATTCATAATACTTTCACCCCATCAGGTTGAAAAGGTTAAGGTTGGTCAGAATTGGGTTGATGTTTCGAAAGGAGACATAGATTTTTCTAAGCCATACATTTTGAAAGAACCGAATGGTGAAATAGCCGTTTTCTTCTACAATGGTTATTTGTCTCATGCTGTTAGCTTTAATCATCTTCTGAGGAGTGCAGAAGCTTTTAAATCTGCTATTTTGTCTCAAGTTTCTCATCTGCATGGTCCGAAGGTTTTTGTCTCAATAGCAACTGATGGTGAAGTATATGGCCATCATGAACCATTTGGCGATATGTGCCTTTCTTACTTGGTGACGATGAATGAACGAGAAAAAGTATTTAACTTTACAAACTTTGCTAATGTTTTGGATATAATTAAGCCTTCTCAAGAGGTTATACTTAAGAAGGGACACAATAATTTAGGTACTTCTTGGAGTTGTGCTCATGGAGTTGATAGATGGTATAGAGATTGTGGGTGTACTACAGGTAGCCAGCCTGGCTGGAATCAAGCATGGAGGGAACCTTTGAGAAATGCTTTTGATTACCTTAGAGATGAACTGTATTCTTTGTCAGAAATCACGATAGGCTCTTATCTCAAGGATATATGGAAAGCTAGAAATGACTACATAGATTTAGTTTTTATTCGTCCTTCTGTGCCACCAAATCAGTGGGAAAAGTATATTGAGGAGTTCTTGAGCAAGCATAAAGCTCAAGAATTGACAAAGGAACAGAAGGAAACAGTTTTGAAGTTCCTTGAAGCATTGTATAATGAAATGCTTATGTATACAAGCTGTGGTTGGTTTTTTGCTGATATCTCTGGTATTGAAACAGTACAGGTAATGAGATATGCTTCGTATATTTTCTACTTGCTCAGAGACCATATAAGAACTGAAGTGAAAGATAAGTTCCTAGATATCTTAAGTAAGGCTAAGAGTAATATAAGGCAGTTTAATGACGGTAGGTGGATATTTGAGAATTGGATAGAAAAGTATAAATTTACTCCTGAAAGGATAGTTGCTCAGTATGTGTTGTATAAGTACCTTCTAGGTGAGAAAAACATTCAGAAACCTGAAAACTATTACTTTTATACAATTATTCCGCAAAAAAGTAGCTCTTTTGTTTCTGATGGCTTTGAAGTTTTGGGAGGTATAGTGAGATTGGCTAACAACATAACGCTGGAAAGGGCAGATTATATATATTACATTTTCCTATCTTACGGCACTGGAGAGGTATACATTTACACCAAGGAACATTTATATGACGGTATTGAAAACTACATTGAAAAAGTTATAAAGGAGTTGGAGTTAACGAAAGTGAAGAGGTTTTTCAATGATTGGTTCTCTGGAGGATATACGCTACTTGACCTCAAGTATGAGGTCAGAGAATCTATACTTTACAAACTCTTCGAGAAGCAATTTAAGTCATTGAGGCTAAGGACAGATTTTGATATTTCAGAATATATGAAAGTCATAGAGAGCTATTATTTGCTAGGTGTGAAACTACCGGAAGAAGAGAAAATACTTATTTCTTATCTGTTCAAGGAGTATGTGGATAACCAGTCGCAGCTATTGCTTGAGGGTAAGGATTTGAATACTCATTATCTTCTTAAGGTTATAAAGATTTCAAAAGAAAACAACTTAAATGTTCCTCTCGTGTCCTTACAGAAAGGGCTTTATGAGTTTTTGAGTAAGAAAGTAGATGAAGTGATATCGTCTAATGCAGATTCAGGGTGTAAAGAAATAATCAGTGTGATGGATTTTGTTTCTCAGGCTGGAATAGAAATATACAATAGAAGAGAAATAGAAGATAAGCTTTATGAATTTCTGGAGTCACCTACAGGTATCTCGAAGCTTATCCAGGAAGCTCAGGGAAATAAAGAGAAGTTGGAGAAGATAAAGAGATTATTAGACATTTGCGAAAGGTTTAATATTTCAACTTACAAGTACAGAAGAGCTACTTTCTAAATAGTGTTATTCCGTTTTCAGTACATATGGCATCAAGAGTAACATCGTGTTCTTCAGTAGGTATTTCTTCTAGTCTCTGTTTTTCGTATGCCAACCCTATTTTAAACTTTATTTTGCTTTCGTATTCTTTGAGGAATCTGTCGTAATATCCTCCACCGTATCCTAATCTGTAGCCTTGGCTATCAAATGCAACTAATGGTAGTATACATAGTTCAATTATGCCTGTGTATATTTCTTCAGCTTCTGGTTCGAGTATACCACCAAAACCGCTAATTAGTCTAAATTTTCCCTCAACTTCTGTGGGAATTATGTGTCTTCCCTTTACTTTCGGTAAAATTATTTTCTTGTTTTCTTCTATTGCTTTAGACAATAGAGGTAACGTAAACACCTCAGAGCCTACTGACATGTATAACATAACACTTTTTGTGTTTTTCCATAAATCAGATTTAGTGAGGTTTGATATTATTTTGGAGGAAGATTCTATTTGTTCCAAGGGGGGGATTATGTTTCTCCTTTTCAAGGCGTATGTTCGTATTTGTTTTTTCATACTTTATAATGATATTTTGTGATTTGTTGAAATTCTACTTCTTGATTAATATGATACCTTTAAGGAGGGATTTATGAAAAGGAGATTCTTATTTGTCTTTGCAGTTCTTTTTGTTTGTTTTGTTAGGTATGGTTTTGGAGTAGATATATTCAGGTCTCTTACGAATTATGATGAAGCTAAAAGGGCTTATGATTATTACAAGTCAGAGTATCTTTCAAAGAAAGATTACGATTCTGCTTGGAAGTTTTCTGCTGTTGCCAGGTTTTTCGGAAATTATTTTGTTAAAGTGGTAGAGGAGAAGAAAAAGATATTTGAAGAGGCAAAGGATGCCGCTCTGTTTGCTACTAAGGTTAATCCTGGGGGAGTTGAGGGGCATTATTATTTAGGAGTTGCTTATGGTTCGTGGGCTGAAGCTACAGGTATAATGAATAGCCTCTTTCTAGCTGGTCCCATAGTTGATGAGATGACTAAAGTTATAAGTTTAGACCCTAAGTTTAGAGATGGTGCTGCTTACGCTGTTAGAGGTAGAGTTTACCACAAAGCTCCGGGGTGGCCTGTAAGTGTAGGCGATAAAAATAAAGCTAAGAAAGATTTTGAGGAAGCTATAAAGTATAATAATAGGATGTCTTATAGGTTTTACGCTGAATTCCTTATAGATATTGGTGATAAAAAGAAAGCAAAGGAAATTGTAGAAAAAGGTCTTAGCTTGCCGTTTAATGATTCTGAGCCTATAGCCGATGAAGATGAGATGAGGATTCTTAAGAAACTACTCTCATCTTTGTAGTTTTCTATTGCTAATGTTTTTATCACAGGGACTTTACGTCCCTGTTATTGTATTTATAAAATATAAAATTTCGTTCTTTAAGCGCTTTTACTTACTAAACATTTAAGACAGGTGAAAATTCCTACTCTGGTGATTGAAGAGAGACAGGTTTACCTGTGGCAGGCTTAGCCTGTTGAATTTTTCAAAACAATAAATTGATAGCTGTTTCTAGACCGTGTCACACTAAGGATATGCCTGACTTTACCGTAAGTAAGTTTGATGGAAGTATTGTTGAAATTATTTTGATTAATTGGATACCGGGGAATGTTATCCCCGGTAGAGTTTTTCCTTTAATTATTTCTTGCTTGGTTCTGTTTTAACAGGTTTGTTTGATTTGAATGTTAGGGTTATTATCTCTTTTGGTTTTAGGGCTATCTCTGCTTGTCCTGTTGATGCTAGTTTTTGACCTATTGCGTTAACATCTGTATCAATTAGGGAGGAAATGCCTTTATCGTATTTTACATCTTTTAGGACTTCTCCTAAGTCTAGAACAACATCTTTGGGGTCTCTCTTGGATAGATTGCAAATTATTATTGCGTACTCATCTTCGTATTTCCTAGCGTATGCTAGTATTGGGTCGGAAGTTTCAAGCACTTTGAAATCAGCTACTTGTGATAAAGCTTTTGATGAGCTTTTTACCTCTACTAATTTTCTGTAGTAGTTTAGTATTGAGTTAGGATTGTTTTCTTGGACTTTGACGGAGATGTTGACAAGGTTAGTATCAAATCTTGCGTGCCATATTTTAGTGCCTTTGGTGAATCCACCGAATGGTTCATCTGTCCACATCATTATGCTTCTCATGCCTCCGTCACCTATGATGACTTTTGAATCTTCTGGTAAGCCTATTTCATCTCCGTAGTAAAGGAATGGTAATCCACCAGGAGTTGTTAATAGTAGAGTTAGTGCTATCTTGTGTGAATCTTCACTTCTTATTTTAGTTGCGAATCTCCCTACATCATGGTTTGAGAGGAAAGGCGCTAAGAAGGTTATAGGAAATGCTTTACTGTTGTACCAGCTTAGCATTTTTGCACTTGGAACTTTTACCTTTGATGCCACTAGTAGAGGTATAACGAAAGATGTTGAGAACTCAAAATTAAATCCATGGGTGAATGTAGTACCACCTTGATAGTATTTTTGTACTATGTCAGGTCCTGCGAATATCTCAGCAACAACATATATATCTGGTTTTACTTTTTTGAGGTATCCCATGAAGTCCTTCCAGAAAGCTATTGTTTCGGGTGTGTCTGCTTGTGCATCTGGACCTTTAGCTATTGCAAATCTTGCTGCATCTATCCTGAAGCCATCAACTCCCTTGTCAATCCAGAACTTGGCTATGTTTTTTAGCTCCTTTATGACTTCAGGATTTTCTAAATTCAAGTCTGGTATGGTAAAGTTAAATGCTGAGTAGAAATACCATCCTTCTCTGTATGCTCCCTTAATGAAGTCAAACTTATTCCAAACTCTTTGTTTTGATTGGCCAGTAGGATTTGGCCAGTCGCCAGGGTCAACATTTGTCCATACATACCAATCTTTGTACTTTGAGTTTTCATTAGTTGCCGAATCTATGAACCAAGGGTGATCTTTTGAAGTGTGGTTGTAAACGAAGTCTATCAAAACTTTTATTCCCCTTTTGTGAGCTTCCTTAACTAAGTTTTCAAAGTCTTCCATCGTTCCATACTGTGGATTGACAGCATAGTAGTCAAGTACATCGTATCCATGATAGTTCTTAGAAGGGTGAATAGGCATTAGCCAAATATGTGTTACTCCTAGAGATTTTAAATAATCTAGCTTTTCAGTTACTCCGTTAAAGTCACCGATACCATCACCATTTGAGTCATAAAAACTTCTTACGAATATCTCATATCCTATTCCCTTAGCCCAATCAGGTGGATTCTTTATGGTGAAAACCTCGTTCCACCACTTCGAGTCTTTGTCACTAACTGTTAACTTCTCTACTCCTTGTTCTTGACCAAAAGCAAAACTTAGAGAAACAGTTAAGAAGAGAAGGAAAAACATAATCTTCCTATGCATACACTCCTCCTTGAAGCAAATATAAAAGAGTGTTTTTTTAGATTCAAATTTAATATGAAGAGGTTTCACCTCTCCACGTTTTCTAGAATAACTGAGAAAATGCTATTAAGTACTCAATTAAGGATGTTATAAGCACCCTTACCCATCCTAATTATTTTAGAGTTACAAAGCCTCTCTTCACTCACCAGTGTTTAGTAAAAAGTGTTATTAGGAACAAGTCTGGTACACTGTGCTTTAAGCACTACGTGCTTTAAGCACTATGTGCTTTAAGCACTCTTAATAGGAGAGAGTTATACAATCAAATCTTATTGAAAGAGATGAATTTTATTTGTATAATAATAATTGTAGTGTTATGGAGAGGGTTAATTTTGTAGACATAAGAAATATCAATATTGTCTCTAACGTTGTTCCAGAGTCAAGAAACGAAAGAAACACTCAAAATCAGGTTAGAGAACAAAAAAGGGAAGTAGAAAGAGATGTAAATACCCCTTCTAATACTGAAAATACTAGACAAATCAATGAAATGGCTTCAAAGTACGAGAAAGTAGGGGATGTCTACGAAAAAGTTTCTCAATACGAATCTGCAATAAATTCCTACCAAATATCCTATACTTTAAAGCCAAATCCCGAAGTAGTTGAAAAAGTCGATAATGTCACAGCTAAGATAGTAAGTGAAAAGCTAAGGGAAAGCAACAGGTAGAGAATGCGAAATTGCTTAATGGCAATTATATTAAGTAATTCTTACAGAATGAGTTCTATGATTCTGTCCCATTGATTAGTTCTATGGAGCACGAGTTAATTAAGTAAGTGCTAGTAAGCACTAGGTACTAATAAGCACTCCGCACGTCCTAATTATTTGAAAAGAAGCTTCGCCCCTCTTCACTCTCCAAAACATTAAGAAAGTGCTACTAAGCACAAAGTGCTACGAAGCACTTTAACCCATCTAATATAGATGTTTAGCCTCCCGATTAACCCGTTTTTTGTCAAAAATTTGTTATAAGCACAATATGCTATTGGAACAAAGTAATTAAGAACAATAAGAATCTTGTTATGTTTGATGTCAAGAGGTTTCCGGCTCTCTGCAATTCTCAATGGTTGATAAAAAAGTGCTGTGAAGCACTAGTGCTATGAAGCACTGATGCTTTACATTAGTAAACTTGAAAAACAAAGAAGTTTACTAATATTCTTTTTGTTGAAGGAGGGAGGTATGAGAAGATTATTAGCAAGTTTATTTTTGGTTTTAGTGGCGAATGCTTTTACTTTTGGGACTGAGTTAGAGGAGTATGTTGTTGATACTAGGGTTAGTGAAGGGTACTCGGTGGTTGAGGTACTAACGAATGTCAATAATTATGTGTCTTTTAGGTCTTTGCTTGAGGCTAGCGGTATTTATTTACAGAATAGAGCTCCTTTTGATATTCAGAGTGATGTAAGTATTAGGGGTAGCAGGTTTAGTCAGGTTTCTTTCGCTTTGAGTGGTGTTTCTTTCAATGATATTCAGACGGGGCATTTGAATTTGTCTTTGCCTTTTACTGTTTATGATATTGATTCTGTTTCTATTCAGAAGTCAGGTAATTCGACTATTTATGGTAGTGATGCTATTGGAGGGGTTATTAATTTTGATATATCGAAAGAGATTGTTGAAGGTGTTAATATAAGGAGTTATGTTGGTGGTTATGGGCTTTTTGGAAGTACTTTTTCGGTTTCTAAGGGGTTTGGTGTACTTGGTTTTAGGTTTTCGTTTGATAAGAAAACAAGCGATGGATGGAAGTTTAACACTGATTTTGATGAGTGGATTTTGAATACGACTTTTGTCTCGAAGTTGTTTGGTGGAGAATTTGTTTTATTTGTTGGACATATTGAAAAGAAGTATGGTGCTAGCTTATTTTATGGTACTGAAGCTAGGGAAAGTGAAGTAGGTACATTAGGGATTGCTAGTTTTGGTTTTGGCAAATTCAAGGTTAACCTACTTGCAAAGAGTGCTATAGATAACTATATTGTCAATATTTCATCTCCTACTACTCAGACAAACAATCATGTTAAGTATCAATCTGTTTTGAGTGTTGAGAACACGTTTGATTTTGGTAACTATGGTTCGTTGTTTGTGAGAGCTGAGGGGAGAGGTAACATTATTGACAGTAAAGCTTATACGACAAACGGTGAGACAAATTTACTTGGTAACAGGTACGATGTACCTTTTGGAGTTGTATTTGAATATGGCTTTTCACCTATTGATAAGTCTTCTCTTTCTATTGGGCTAAGAAATGATATTTGGTATTTGGGTGATAGAGTTTATGGTGTTGTTCCGTCACCTTCCTTGAAAGGATACTATTACATAATAGACTCTATCAAAGTCTCAGGTAGTGCTTCAAGGTTCTTTAGAGTACCTACCTATATTGAACTTTACTATTATGATGGCATAGCATTCGGTAACACTAACCTAAAGCCCGAAGAAGGATGGAATTATGAGCTAAATCTATTTTACTTCCTTAATGAAGAACAGAGTTCTTATTTGTTTGTTTCTGGGTACTGGAGAGATGCTTTGAATGTTATAGATTTTGCTGATGATAAATCTATTCCTGGATTAAGGTTTGAGGCACAAAATATAAGGTGGATTAGTGGTGGTGGTGTTGAAGTTGGGTTGAATTTTAGTCATAACTTCCTTGAGGGTGGCTTACTTAAGGTATTCTATTCATACTCGAAGTTTGATTCTGGGGTACCTGATAATTACACATTCAGGTATGATAAGTATCTAGAGCATCAAGCTAATTTAGTTGTTTATCAAAACCTATATGGTTTTGGTATTTATACTCTTGTAAGCTTTAGGAATAGATTTGAAGGGAAGGATGCGAATGGTAATTTGCTACCATACACGACATACACTTTGATAAATGCTAAAGTTTCCTATGAATTGCTTTCAGGTGTTAAGCTATTTGTTGAGGGTGAGAACTTGGGGGATGTTGAGTATGAGGATGTAAACAAAGTGAAGATGCCTAGAAGGTGGATTTGGGGAGGTATTGAAGTTAAGTTCTAAAATTGTTGATGTTGGAGCTTATTTCATTTATGATAACCTAATGGAGTTGAGTAGGGTTAGTGAAGAGGATTTGATTAGAGCGCTGAAACTTTGTACACCTAAGGACACGCTGAGCATTGTTCTCAATAAGCTAGGTTTTATAAAATTTAACAATATACTGCCCCCTGATAAGAGGGGGCAGTATGACCCTTCAAATTTGCCGAATCTTTATATAAATCTATCTGAGAAGGCATTAAAGACTCTTTTAGACTTAGAAAAGCTTTTGATTTATACAAAGGGTATAAGTCTTAAATTGTATGCTCCACACGACCAGAGAGTTTTGATAGAGTACATAACGAATAGAATTCTTGATTTTATAGGTAAAACTGATATTGTGCATATTAATAATGTTATAATGGAGCTTGTTGATAATGCTGAGAAGGCTAACTTTACAAATGTTATTGAATCTGAGAAATTAGATACTCCTCTGAGTCAAGTTGAATTTGTTACAAAACACAGAAAAGAGATAGCTCATCTTTGTGTTATACGAGACAAGTGGGTAACCATTTCGTGGAAGTTTTCAAAGGAGATATTCAAAGTTGAGGTTTCAAACAATACACTATTGACTCCTGAACAAGCTAAGTTACTTAGGGAGAAAGCTACAGCTGATATAACTACTATAGTTGATGGCTTTTCAGAGGAGTCTTTTGAAGAAGACAAGCTTGGGGCAGGGTTAGGACTTTATTTTATTAAGTTCTTTACTGATGATATGAAATCAAGGGATATAGAAACAATTTTTAGAATCTACTCAACTGACAAAGCGACTTATGCCTCACTGACCTTGTTCTTTGAAAGATTCTAGAACTTCAAATTTCTCTACATAATACGAAAATATTAGCATGCTAAGGAAATTACTTTTACTTCTTTTGTTTTTGGTTTCTTCTTTTGCTTTTGCAGAAAATTATATACTGCTGGTAACTTATGACTTCATAGTGGATTCAAAATATAGGTATCAGGCTTTGATTAAATATGATTACGAGATGCTTAAAGAAGGTATTATTAAGTCTGAAGTAGTAACGAAATCTCTAAGGGGTGTTCCGCCTTATTTGGATATTCATTCATTTCAAATTTCATCATTTGATAAATCTGGGAGTTTGAATTTCTCACATATAAGCTTCTATTACAGCGAATTAACTAATGAATTATCTTTTACAAACGATGGCACACGAAAGGTTTTTGATGTATCATCTTTTGTTTGGAGTTTGTCTAGAGGAGATTTAAGCGGTAATGTTAATATATATTATGGTGGAGAGATAAAAAGCATTTCTCTTACGAATTTTACCAGTGGATATGTTTACGGGAATAGCTGGGTAAAAGTGAAAAGGGTTTCAGATTTGACATTAATTGACAGATTCTTCTTAAAAGGTGTTGGAATTGGTAAGTTTACAAATGTTTCTGTTGAGGGTAGATTGGTTGACCTGAAGCTAATTGCTATTTCAAATTAAGAAGTTGATTAGGTAATGTCTCGGATTCTACCCGGATTTTTTTGTTCTTGATTTTTTTTGAAAAATGGTTTAATAATTACAAAATGTAAGTGGGGGGGTATATGAGTAAACTTCTTGATTTACCAAAGGAAACTTTGGAATGGTTTGAAAATGATGAGCTTAGAGCTAGAGTTTTTCTAGAGAAGTACGCTTTAAGGGACTATAATGGAAATATTATAGAAAGAACTCCACCTGAGATGTGGAGAAGAGTAGCAAGGGCTATATCTAGTGTTGAGCAAACGGAGGAGAAAAAGCAGGAGTGGTATGAGAAGTTTTATTGGCTTTTAGAGGACTTTAGGATGGTTCCCGGTGGTAGAATAATGTTTGGAGCTGGGCAGGAGCAAAGAAAGGCAACCTTGCTTAATTGTTATGTCCTGCCTATAAAAGGGGATAGCATAGAAGATATATATGAAACTATGAAGGAAATGGCTAGAACATATTCCTTTGGTGGTGGTGTTGGTATAGACATTTCGGTATTGAGGCCTAAAGGTTCGCCAGTCAATAACGCAGCCTACACCTCAACAGGTGCTGTCTCTTTCATGGACCTATACTCCTTGACTACTGGTACAATAGGGCAAAGTGGTAGGAGAGGAGCACTAATGATAACCATTAATTGTCAACATCCTGATGTTGAGGAATTCATTACAATAAAGAATGACCCACTTAGAATGAAGGTTAGATATGCTAATATTTCAGTTCAAATAACTGATGAGTTCATGAATGCTGTATTGAACGATGATGATTGGGAACTTTGGTATCCTGATATAATGAGAGAAAGTGACCTTATTAAGGAGTTTGGTACAAGTGATATTAATGAGGTTCTTTCTAAGTTGCAAGGTAGAGAAGATTTTGTTGCTATAGATTTAGCAAAGAGAAGTTTCTATGACATGTGGCTTCATACACCTACACCTAAAGTTTACTTCTATGTTACTAACAAAAATGAAATAAGGAAGAGGAAAGTTTACAAGGTAGTCAAGGCTAAAGATATATGGAATAAGATAATACACAATGCTTGGGCTTCAGCTGAGCCTGGCGTGATATTTATCTCAACGATGAAGAAGAACTCAACTAGTGAATATGATGATATGTATGTTCTTACTACTAATCCTTGTAGTGAGATACCTCTTGAGCCTTATGGTGATTGCTGTCTTGGGAATATAAACCTTGAGAGGTTTGTTTTGAATGAGTTTACGAATAATGCAGAGGTGGACTGGGAAAACTTAGAAAAGGCAGTAAGGTATACTGTAAGGTTTTTGGATAATGTCTTGGATTATAACAGGGATAGACATCCTTTGAAGGAACAAAGTGAAGCATCAATGAGATCTAGAAGAATTGGAGTTGGATTTACTGGGCTTGGCGATATGCTTATAAAGATGCAGATAAAATACGATTCTGATGAAGCTATAGATTTTGTTGATGAGCTTTTTGATAGAATAAAGAACATTGCATATGATGAAAGTGTTAACTTAGCTATAGAAAAAGGTAAGTTTCCAGCGTTTGATCCAAGGAAACACTTAAAAAGCCCATTCATAAAGAAGTTAGATAAAGAGGTTCAAGAGAGGATAAAAGAGTATGGGCTTAGAAATGTAGCGCTGCTTACGGTTCCCCCTGTTGGTAGTGGTGCACTTTTGGCAGGAGTGACTAGTGGTATAGAACCTGTGTTTGCTCTATCGTATGTTAGAAGAAGTGAAAGCTTAAGTAAGGAGTTCTTTAAGGTTTATCATCCTCTTGTTAAGAGGTATATGGAGAAGTACGGAATCAAGAGTGAGGAGGAGTTACCTGACTTCTTTGTTACGGCTCATGAGATTGACCCTTATTTCAGGGTTAAAATGCAGGCAACAATACAGAAGCATATAGACCATAGTATTAGTAGTACAGTTAACTTGCCGAGCGATACAACTGAGAAAACAATAAGTGATATATACTTCTATAGTTGGAAACTAAAGTGTAAAGGTATAACAGTTTACAGGGAAGGCAGTAGGGAAGGAGTGTTGATAACTGAGCAAAAAGCTAGCGAAAAGAAAGAAGAGGCTAAGCCTTCCTTTAAGAGACCTAGAATAATGGTTGGTGAGACTGTAAAGTTTAGGTTGCCTCAAGGAAGCCTTTATGTTACAGTGAACAAAGATGAGAATAATCAGATAAAAGAAGTTTTTATAAACATAGGTAAGAGTGGTGGTGATGAGAAGGCAGATGCTGAAGCAATTGGTAGGCTGATAAGTATATATCTCCAGAATGGGGGGGATATAGAGACTGTTATAGAGCAGTTAGAAGGGATAAAAGGAAGTGAGACTTTTTGGGACCAGGGAATAGCATTACATTCCATACCTGATGCTGTTTCTAAGGCACTTATGATAATATACAAAGGGCAGTACAAAGAAGATATCAAAGTTTCAGAAAAAACAACTCACAAAAAGCAGGAAAGAGATGATATTACTGATTCTGTTGATCACGCCCACGGTACTAATAACGGCAATGGAACATTTTCGCTTGCTGATAAATCGAGTGAAAATCAAGTTCAGGCTGTTAAATTAAAAGTTGAAAATGCCAAAATGGAGAAATGTCCTAGCTGTGGTGAGAAGGCATTAGTTAATGAAAATGGATGCTTTGTATGTAAGAATTGTGGCTATACAAAGTGTTCATAGATATTGATTTTCTACCGGGAGGCTCCGCCTCCCGAAAAATTATATTTTCTAAATACCTGTGCTATGTGGCACTTGTGTTGTGTAGCACTTGTGCTATGTAGTACCTGTGCTTAAAGCACCTCTTTTATTTAGTGTTCTAAGTACCTTAAAGCTCATTTGCTTAATAGCCTTTTTGATAAGTAAAAGGTGTTGGAAAACTCGTTTACAGCAATAAAGCAGAGTGGATGGGTTCTAGATTGCACTTCTTTTATTTTCATGTTTCGGTAGAGGAGTGTTGAGAGGTGAAAACTCTTGACAATTAAATAGGGTGGGTGATGGGGATTACTAATAGTAGCGTGCTAGTAGCACTTAACTGTTAAGTTAATAAACTCTTTTCATGCTTTGGAGATGGAGAGTGAGAAGAGGTCAAAGCTTTCTACGATTAAAGAAGTAAATGGGACTACTTAAAATAGTGTGCTAAATAATACTTTTTGTTAAGTGCTCAAAGCACTTAATAAAAAAGAGCCGTAGGCTCTTGAATTTTTTACAATGTTACTTTATTTTTGATGGTTTAGTTAACGATAATTATACATGTATGGTGAAGTTGGAATTGAATATATCTCCTAGGGAGATTATTGATTATCTTTCGAATTCTGTGAAATTCATACTCACTTTTCTGTGGTTTTTCTTAGTTTTTCTTTGTTTTTCGTTTTTCTATGGAATAAACGATGTAATAAAAGCGACTTACATCTTGGAAAAACCGACTTTTTGGGATGTAGTTGTGATATATGGACTGAATAATATGTTAAATGTTGTGCCTTTTATAGTTATTTTCTCTCTCTTTGTGACTGGGTATAGTTTGTTTAGGTATAAGCTTTCTGGTGATGTTATAAAGTTTTCAGTGGTTTTGGGCTTAGTTGTGTACATAATATTTTTTGTATCTCTTATTTTCAAACCTACGGTAGACAAGTTAGTTAGAGACTCTATAAGAAAATTCTCAACTTCTCAGGCAAACCCTAGTATGATTTTTGTACCAAATAAAATTCATGTAGTTGAGGGTCAAGCAATAATACCTATTAATGTATATAAAGGTGGGGTTAGAATAGCGACAGTAAAAAACCAAAGTGTTCAGCTTTATACTACAAAAATTTCTGTTGTTGACGAGGGTATTAAGCTAAAATCTGACAATAAAGTAATATTTGTGATACCTTATGAAAAGATTGTTCCGAGTAGTTATGGATTGCCTTATGAGAAGCTCTTTAGAGCTTCTTTGAAGATATCTTCGCAATTCTCAATATTGGATTACATAAGGAAAATGAATATTTTAGGATTTATTAACCTTATGCTTTATTCACAAGCTTTATCGCTAGTTATAATATATTTAGCTTGGATTTTCAAAGATGAATCAAAAACGAAGGTAATATTACTTTCTCTTCTTTGGGCGGTATTAGGGGCGACGCTAGTAGGTTTCTTTGGGAGCATATTTGAGTTTATGGCTTCAAATTCGTTGCTCAAGGGAGTTAATGAGGTGATATCTGGTATAATGGCTTTCTTCTTGAGTGTACTTATTGTTATTGCTGCGAGCAAAGTAAACTCTATTCTTAAGGGGAAAGTAGGCGTATGAAACCTCAAAGCTATGTTAGTAGTAGAGTAATCATTTCCTTCATAATAGCTCTTGTCGTTCTTGTTATATTCACTGGTTTAGTAACTAACTCGTTGAGTGATGAGAAAAATAGGATTTTTAATTTGTTGAGGATAATCGTTTTAGAGCTTCCGGTAGCAGGCAGTGTTGCTGTATTTGTTGTTTATACTTTCATGCTCCCAGATAATAGGCTGTCTTCGCTTTCTTCAAGTTCACCGGCAGGATTATTTGTGCCTTCGGTCTTGCTAACAATATTTGTTCTGCTTGCTATTGTTGCCCTACAAGAATTGGTAATGCCTACATTGGTAAAACAGAGATTTTATAATGAAGGGCTGAAAGATATCATTGTAGGATTTGATAAGAGAAATTACCTTATGATAGGTAAAGCTCAGTGTGACAGTAAGTCTAAAAACATAATTTTAAGAAATGTTTATCTTGTGGATAAGAGTAGCTTTTCAAAAAAAGAATTTTTTGCTGTTGCTTCTTACATACTGGGGACTAGAGAACTAATTTTAGGTAAGAAGAGTTACAAACTTGACGGTGACCTTGAGAAAGTTCTTCTGTTTTACATTTCGAAAGAAAATTTCATGAGTATTTGGGAGTTCCCAGTAGTTAGGGACTCATTTACTGTTTTTGAAATAAAACCATCACCTATAAACCTTGTTCTTTATGAGAAAATATTTATGCCTACAATAGGTTTTATTTTCATGCTATTCAGTATAACTTTTGGTTGGATGTGGCGAATGAGGAAAAGTTCGGTACTTATGCCTCTCTACATTATCGTGGGTGGAGTAGCATTAGCGATTATCATAAAGGTTGGCTTTTACTTCACTGTCAAGTTATTTGAATTCTTAGTCTTTACTTTCTAGTTTGAGTGTTTATAACACAGAGTGTTTATAACACAAAGTGTTTATAACACACTGTGTTTATAACACTTTTTGTTAGTAAAACTTGATTTTTGATGATACTTATAGAGTTAGGGGAGGCGATAGCCTCCCTTAGAGTTTTAAAGTTGATAGCCTTTTTAATATTACTTCAGGCGTTCTAAGAAGTAGAGAAAGAGTCATTATTTAGTACTTAGTAGCGTGTTGTGCTTTGAAGTGCATTGTGCTCATAGTGCATTTTTATTCGTGTAGTCTAAAGTGTTTGAAGGAATAAGTGTTGTAGCACTAAAAAGAAGAGGTAAGAAGTTTGAATTGTTGTTTAGCTTAGTGAATTTGGGAGGAATTCGGGTTTTCTTCAAAGCTAAAATTATACAATTTAAGTAGTATTTATTTTATTTTCATAGTTTTTGATTAGTTAATGTTAAAATTGTTATAATTTGAAATCAGGGGGTGTTATGGTTGGGGTGAAAGAGTTTTATGATATAAGGATACACGGTAGGGCTGGTCAAGGTGCCAAGACAGCAGCTCAGCTTCTTGCAGAGGCTGCTATAGACATAGGCATGTATGCTCAGTCATTTCCGGAGTTTGGTGCTGAGAGAACTGGAGCACCAATGAAGGCGTATAGTAGGATTTCCAAAGATAAAATATCTGTTCATTATCAGATAACGAAGCCTGATGTAGTTGTTGTTATGGATGAGAGTTTGTTCCATGCTGAAAATGTTTTGGAAGGTATTAAAGAGGATTCTTGTATTATTGTTAATACTTCTGATTCACCGGATACTGTTAGGAAGAAGTATAATATTCCTAGTAATGTGAAAGTTTACACTGTGAACGCTACGAAAATAGCTCTTGACCTTTTTGGTAAAAATTTTGCTAATATTCCTCTTTTGGGAGCTACGGTTAAGATAGTTGGTATAATAGATCCCGAGAAGGTTAAAGAGAGTATAAGGAAGAAGTTTATTAAGAAGTTAGGTGAGGAAGGGGTCAATAAAAACTTGTTAGCATTTGATAAGGGAATGAGTGAAATTATAGGAGGGTAGGTATGTTGAAGGTAGACAAGGAGATAGTATCTTTTTCTATAAATCCGGGTGGCTATGCTAAAGGTGGTACTTCTCTTGAAAACAAGACAGGTGGTTGGAGGTCGTTTAGACCAGTTTTAAATAAGGAAAAATGCGTGAATTGTATGATATGTTGGTTAAATTGTCCAGATGATAGCATAGTTGTTAAGGATGGTCAGATGTTAGGATTTGATTATGATTATTGTAAAGGTTGTTCTTTATGTTCAAATGTTTGCCCGACAAAAGCTATAAGTATGGTACCAGAGGTTTAAGGAGGTATTTATGAGTGATGGTGTAGTATCAAAAGTATCTGTTGTTAGGAAAGCTTTGACAGGTGCTCAAGCTGCTGCTGAGGTTATGAGGCAGGTTGAGCCTGATGTAGTTGCTGCTTATCCTATTACTCCTCAGACACCGATAGTTCAGGAATTCGCTCAATTTGTAGCTGATGGACTTGTTAATACTGAAATGATACAGGTTGAGTCTGAGCATAGTGCTTTAAGTGCAGTTGTTGGGGCAGCAATGTCTGGCGCTAGAGCTATGACTGCGACATCTTCTCAAGGATTAGCTCTGATGTGGGAGGTAGTGGCTATTGCTTCTTCGATGAGATTACCAATTGTTATGAACATTGTGAATAGAGCTATTTCAGCTCCTCTTAACATCCATTGTGACCACTCTGACGCTATGGCTATCAGAGATTTGGGATGGATAATGCTATTTTCAGAGAATCCACAAGAGGTTTATCATAACAATATTGTTGCTTTTAGAATAGGTGAGCATCCAGATGTATTTTTGCCTGTTGCGGTCAACCAGGATGGATTTATCACAAGCCACTGCGTTGAGGCTGTAGATGTGTTTGAGGACTCTTTTGTGAAGAATTTCGTAGGGGAATATAAAGCACCTTATAACATTCTTGACTTTGATAATCCTATATCTGCCGGTGAGTGGGCAATGCCTTCTCATTACTTTGAATTTAGAGTTGACATGAAAAAAGCTATGGATAGGTCAGTAGGCGTAATAGAAAAAGTTTTTGAAGAGTTTTATAAAGAAACAGGTGTAAAGATGGATTTCTTTGAGGCGTACAAAACGGAAGATGCGGAGATAGTTTTTGTTGTTATGAACTCTACTGCTGGAACTATAAGGTATGTAGTTGACAAATTGAGAGAGAAAGGGAAGAAGGTAGGTGTTATCAAGGTCAGGGTCTATAGACCTTTTGTAGTCGAAAAGTTCTTAGAGCTGATACCTTCGGCTAAATTCATTGCTGTCATGGATAGAGCTCTTAGTATAGGTACTACTGGTTCACCACTTTATCAAGACATAACTTCAGGACTTTTTGCTAATAAAAGAATTGTTTTGGTTAATGATTACATCTATGGTTTAGGTGGTAGAGATTTCACCGATGATGATGCTTACGAGATGTACGAGCATGCAGAATATTCTTTGAAAGAAGGTATCTCTGGCCAAATTGTTTATGTAGGATTAAATCCTAATCTTTTAGGGAGGTAGTTTATGGCTATTAATTTAAAGCAAATTGCTGGAATGGAAGCTGCTTATGTTAAAGGGCACAGAATGTGTGCTGGCTGTGGTGTTGCTGTTTTCGTTAGAGAACTATTTATTGCTTCGAAGACTGCTGGTGTTGATGTTGTTATAGCTAATGCTACAGGATGTTTGGAAGTTACAAGTAGTGTGTATCCCGAGAGTGCTTGGAAATACCCTTGGTTACATGTGGCATTTGAGAATGCTCCTGCTGCAATATCAGGTGTGGAAAGAGCTTATTATGCTCTTAAGGCTAAAGGAAAGATAAAAGATGACAGAAAGGTAAAATTCGTTGCCATTGGTGGTGATGGTGCTAGCTTCGATATAGGTTTACAGAGTTTGTCGGGTGCTCTAGAGAGAGGACACAATATACTTTATATTGCTTACGATAACGAAGCTTACATGAATACAGGTTATCAGAGAAGTAGTGCTACACCTCTGTATGCTGATACTACCACTGCACCGTTTGGTAAAAAAATCCCAGGAAAAACACAAACAAGAAAAGATTTGTTCGCAATTGCTGTTGCTCATGGTATACCATACGCAGCAACCGTTAGCATATATCACTGGAATGACCTCATAACAAAAATCCAAAAAGCGTTAACTGTAGAAGGACCTACATTTATACTTTCTCTGACACCTTGTATCCCTGGTTGGAATATGCCGGTTGGTGATGCCGTATCTTTAGCGAAGGCTGCGGTTGAAACAGGTTATTGGCCGTTAGTCGAGTACGAAAATGGCGTATACAAGTGGAGTTCAGCAAATCCAAAACAACTTAAGCCAATAGAAGAATTTTTAGCATCCCAAAAGAGATTTGCTAAATTGCTTAAGAATCCTGAACTTCTTGAAAAGTTTAAGCAGGATGTTATCAGTAACTACGAGAAGTATAAGAAACTTTGTGGAGTTGCATAAATCTGTATAAGGGGGCTTCGCCCCTTTTTATTTTTTATGATTGTATATAGCCCTTCCCTACTGAGAGTGCTACATGGCATGAGATTTTTTCAGCGGAATTTTTTTATTGATTTAAGTATTAATATTTCTTGATAATTAGAGTTCTATGGAAGGAATGTCAACCTTTGGTACTATTCTATTGATTTTTGCAAATCTTGTAAGGGTCTATGAGTTTATCTTATTCATAAGAGTTATATTTTCATGGATTGGTATGTTTAACCCTAACATTTACTCATCTAAAGTTTTTCAAGCAATTTCGTACATTACTGACCCCATTTTAGACTTCATAAGTCGTCACATACCTTCTAGAATTGGTTTTTTGGATTTGTCTGTTCTTTGGTTATTCCTAATTTTGGAACTCATTTATTACATTTTGGTTAGAATTATATACCTTTTGGCTTAGCTAGAGATTATTCGAGCAAAAGTGCCTATGGCACAAGTGCTTGTAGCACAAATGCTTGTAGCACAAGCGCTATTAAGCACATTTAAGGTTTTAGGGGAGGCGGTAGCCCCCCTATTCCAGGAAATTTTATATTGTTTTACTTAGTAGTTTATAATCTTAGTTATGTGCAGGAAACTTTTAGTTTTGGTTTTTATCATTTTGGTTTTTCCGCTTTTAGGTAGTTCGCTTGTGATTAGTCTTACAAATAATCTTATTGATTTAATTTCTTTTTCCAAGTTTATTGGTGCTGAGATTAGTTATGACCCTTACAAATCATTAATTTCGTTGAGATTTGGCACAAATACTATAGAGTTTTTTGAAAATAGAGGTGTTGGGATTATAAATTCTAACTTTATTCTTCCTTCTCCCTTAGTTAAGTCAAATTTCAACTATTATCTTTCTATTTCACAAGTTGATTACATAGTTTCTGTTCTTGAAATTCCTTGTATTTTAAGTAATTATTCTACTGATAAACCCAAAGTTTTGGGTACTACTAGTGTTACTGATACTAATGAGAACAAATTTATTCCCATAAGTGGAACTAAGAATACTGATATTTCATATTCCCAGGTAACTTTAACTTCAAATTCAGTTTCAGGTAATAGTAATTTTGTACCGATAAGGTTTGTTATTATTGATGCGGGGCATGGTGGTAAGGACCCCGGAGCGATGCATAATGGTATCAAGGAGAAAGAACTTACACTGAAATATGCTAAAGTGATATATAATGAATTGCTAAAAAAAGTTCCTAAGGATGTGAAAATCTATATGAGTAGAGATAGAGATATTTATCTCTCTCTTGAAGAGAGAGCTAATTTGGCTAATAGCCTTTTGAGAAGTACGGGAGGGTATGGACTCTTCATCAGTATTCACATGAATGCCTCACCTTTGAAATCGAAAAGAGGAGTAGAAGTTTACTTTATAAGTGACAAGGCAGTTGATAGTGAAGCTAGAGAGACATTAGCATTTGAAAATGCGTTTATTGATAAAAAAGAGCTTCAGAAAGCAGGGGAACTTGAGAAGGTAATAGGTAAGATAAGAAGTGTTGCTCTTATGGAGGAGAGTAGGATTTTATCGGAAAAAGTGGCAAATCGACTAAGAAGTGTTGACGAAGGATTGAAGATAAAGGGAGGACCTTTTTACGTTATAAAGTACATACCTGTCCCTTCTGTTCTTTTGGAAGTTGGGTATATATCAAATCCTGAATCTGTTAAATTGTTAGTTGATGAGACCTATCAAAAGCGAATTGCAGAACTCGTTTCTGATGGTATCCTTGACTTTATTTCAGCTTATAATCAAACACAGGGCTTTACATTTAGCAAGAACTAAGTACTATTGTTTTAAACACAAAGTGTTTTAAACACAAAGTGTTTTGTTTTAAACACCGAGTGTTTTAAACACTTGGTTCTTTAAATTGTTAAATTTCTTGTATTCTGTGTTGCCGGGATATTTTTTTGGCAAACCTTCTAAGCATGGAGATGCTAGACATCAGAGGATGATACGCATATTTGCAATAAAAGTAAGTATGGTGCTTAATAGCACCTTCTTATAAATACTTGAAAGTACTTCGTAGGGTCCTAACGGCAATTCCTTATTAAACATTGTAGAGTATAGAGAGGCTTTGCCTCTCTACATCAATTAGAGGGTGGAGTGCTTCATAGCACGTTGTGCTTAGTAGCACATTCTTGTTTTAAATTGAGGAACATGTAGTAGCTTGTCACAGGCCAAGCCTGTTCAGGCTAAGCCTGTTCAGGCTAAGCCTGTTGAATTTCTCAACAAGATCAAACTAAATTGTATAGAGATTATTTAAACATTTATTATATTTGTAATGGGACGGGCCATAGCGCAGATGGCTAGCGCGCACGCTTCGGGCGCGTGAGGTCGTGGGTTCAAGTCCCACTGGCCCGAATAATTAGTGTATTTTGTTTACGAAAACTTTTATACCTGCTCTCGGTACTGTTACTTCAGCGTACTTAGGCATTACAACGTTATCTATTACATCTATAGCATCGTAATAACCGAATACACTAGGGAAATCTATTATTCTCTTTACTTTTGAGGTTGTGTTTTTGTTAACTACGAAAAGTGCAATTTGGTCTGTTAGCTTGTTCCTTTTAACAAACATTGAAATGTCAGGGTTGTTTTCTAGCATATCTACTGATGTAGCGTCATACGACAATATGGGATGCTTTTTTTTGATTTCAACTATGTGTTTTATAAACTTAGAAATGTCATAAGATGGTATTTCCCACCAGTCTGGGGTTGTTTTTACCACATCTAGCTTGTTAACAAAGCCAAACTCAAATCCTACAGGTATCATTAATCCTTCGTTTATGAATGCTGTAAATATGAATCTTTGCTTTATTTTTGCTAAATCTTCTTCGTACTCCGAATTCAACCTTGGTGTGTCATGAGATTCAGGAAATGCTATTGCTTTAACATATTTTGAGAACTCTCTTGTTTGTTCTATGAACCAAGCGTCTGAGAAATTCCACCATTTAGCACTGCTAAATACATAATCAAAGCCAGCTTTTGCAACTTCTAGGTTTTTGTCAAAGGGACCTCCGAGTATCTCTGCTAAGAATACAACATCTTCTTTCTTGGATTTTGCGTTCTTTATTAGGAACTCCCATAATTCTACAGGGACATTATAAGCATAGTCGCATCTAAACCCATCAACTCCCAAGTCTATATGCCATTCTACTAAGTCTTTCCAATAGTTCCATAATGCTCTTTTGTCAGGACTGTTCTCGTTATCTAGTTCTGCTAAATCACCCCATTCAACCCATACGCCATTATCCCATGCACCTGGTCTCTTTATTTGCCCGTTTTCGTCTCTTTTGTACCAGTTAGGATGTTTGTCTACAAGTACGGAATCTATAGCTGTGTGATTGACTACCAAATCAACGATTACTTTTATTCCTCTTGATTTACACGCTTTAATGAAATCTCTGAATTGTTCCTCTGGTGATTTTTTTGAATTAGAGTCTAGGAACAGAGGGTTGAATTTGTAATGATCTTTTATTGAGTACAAGCTGCCGGAAAACCCAGGGTAAGATACTGGGTTTATATATATCCAGTCTACTCCCAACTCCTTTATTCTATCTAAGTCGTCTATCCACTTGCTAAATGGCCCATAGAGCCTAGGGAAAAGATTGTAAATAAACATTTTTACCCCCTAACCATACACCAAAATAATGGGCAAAATCTTTTTTTATCACCCAATTTGAAACCTTATAAACCTTACAACTTCAAATTCTTTTCCTGTTTTCTTCTTGTATTCGTTTATGATGTCCTTAACGGTTTTTTCTCCTTTTTCGTCCTTTATGAATGGTTGGTCATACAAGCATAGTTCGGAGAATAACTTTTGTAGTTTACCCATTGCTGCTTTTTCTGCTATGTTCTCTGGTTTACCGAGATTTATCATCTCTTGGATGAATTCCTTTTTCTTGGACTCTACGAAATCCTTGTCTAAGTCCTCACTCTTTACAACTTGCGGAGCCATAGCAGCAATTTGTAAAGCAATATCATGTAGGAGAGATTTTGACTCTTCTGAGGATAAATCTATCTTACCTTCGACAACTACTCCAAGTTTATCACCATGTTGATAAGTATCAAAAATATTGCCTTTCTCAAGTTTTAATATTTCCCATCTTCTTACGATTGTGTTTTCTCCGAATTTCATTATAGCTTCCTTTCTCATTTTTTCTACTTTTTCATCAATTGATGTTAATCCTTTTTCAAGTATGTAAGAAGCTACTCTTTTGACAAATTCTCTAAACTCTTCATTTTTAGCGACAAAGTCTGTTTCGCAGTTAACCTCAATTATTATGCCTTTGTCGCCGGAGATATTGATATAAACAAGCCCTTCTTTTGCCTCTCTGTCAGCTTTTTTCTCTGCAGCAGCGAATCCTTTCTCTCTTAATATCTTTATTGCTTTTTCGACATCCCCGCCCGCTTCCTCTAGAGCTTTTTTACAATCCATGAGACCAGCACCAGTTTTTTCTTTGAGTGCTTTTATCGTCTCCATATCTGCCATACTTACCCCTCCTTTATCCTTAAGAGATTAAAATTTTGAGTGTAATTATAAATTCAATACTAAACCTTTTTCAAACACCTTAGTCCAACATAATCTTCTTTTTTTGAGTTTTTTGTAGATTTGTTTTATACTTGTATTATTGCAAGGTACTACTTTTAGTGAGGAGGAAAGCCGTGGAGAATAGAGTAATAATATCCGGTTTTGGTGGACAGGGGGTGCTTTCGGCTGGAATGGTACTCAGTTATGGTGCTATGTTTGCTGGTAAGTATCCTACCTTTTTCCCTTCGTATGGTGCTGAGCAAAGAGGCGGTACTTCTAATTGTACGGTTGTTATAGATGATGAAGAAGTAGCTTCGCCGGTTACTCAGTCTCCTAACATTGTTGTATGCATGAATCAGCCTTCTGTGAATAAGTTTGAGAATTGGGTTGAGAAAGGTGGTTTTTTGATATACAACAAATCTTTGGTAAATAACCCGCCAAAAAGAGATGATATAGAGACTTTTTCTATAGATGCTAATAAACTTGCTTTAGAGCTTGGAGATGTTAGGTTTGCTAACATGATAATGTTGGGAGCCCTTATAGCAATTACTAAACTTTATCCTTTTGAGCATTTATTGAAGGGAATAGAAAAGTTTTTTGGGCAGAAGGGGAGAGCCAATCTAGTATTACTCAACCAAAATGCTGCAAAGGTGGGGTATGAGCTTTTTGCTAGGTTATGATTCGCGTAATAGGTGTTGGGCACGCTTTAGGTGGTGACGATTACATAGGTATAAAGGTAGTTGAGGAACTTTCAGATGAAATAGATTCTGATGAAGTTGAATTTGTAACTACTAATGACCCTTCTAGAATCATATACTTAGCTGAGGATAGCGAAAAAATGGTAATTGTTGATGCTGTGTTAGCTGATGAACCTGGTAAAGTCTTTGTTGTTGATCAGGATTCTTACCCAAAGTATCTAAAGCCTATTTCATCTCATGGGTTTGAGGTACCTTTTGCTATAGAAGTAGCCAAGAAAATGGGATTTCTTGAAGGGAAGAAGGTGGTAATAGTCGGCATCTCAGTTGAAAATATTCAGATATTTGAAGAAAAAATATCTGATGTTGTCCTGAGAGCGATACCAGAAGCTAAAAGGACAGTAAGAGAACTTATAGAGAAGTTATAGTTCCTCTGTTAGTTTCTTTATTTCGTCTCTTATTCTGGCTGCATCTTCAAATCTTTCTTCGTTTACTGCTTTCTCTAGCTCTTTTTTAAGTTCTTCAATTAAAACTTCTTTTTTCTTTGCTTGTTGCTTTGTTTTTTCTTCTTTGGTTTGATAAAGTTTTGGTTCTTCTTTTTCTTTTGATGCTTCTTCTTCAATCTCTTCTTGTGACTTGAATCCTTTTTTGCTGCTATACTCTTCGAGCGGGATGGAGGACATTGCCATAACTTTTTCGGTAACATATATAGGAGCACCAGACCTCACACATATTGCTACTGCATCACTTGGCCTTGAATCTATTTCCAAGACTTGGTCATTGGTTACTATGTATAGTGTTGCGTAGAATGTTCCGTCTCTAAGGTCGTTTATAACTACTTTCTCTACGTATCCCTGCATCATTTCAATGATGTTTTTTATTAAATCGTATGTTAAAGGCCTAGGAAAAGAAACACCTTGAAGCTTCATTAGAATACCGTTTGCTTCAAATGGTCCTATGAATATAGGGAGTACTCTTTCTTTTTCTCTATCAATAAGAACCATCGCAAAGCCAGTATTCGTCATTATTATGTCATCAATTTCAACCCTTACAAGTTCATCCATTCCCTTTTAAAGATAAACAAATGAAAATACTCTAGTCAAATATTTTTCCTTACATATGCTGAGTAGAATTATGCTTAAAAATTTTCCTTCTAAGGGATGCGTTAGCATCCCTTAAATGAATGGATAAAAATAGGCTAGATGTGGAGAGAAAAACTATTTCCCTACGAGCTTAGCTGTAAAAACGTCTTGTTGCTAGTAGGTGAATAATTACCTTTAGAATAAAGTGTTAAAACAGGTGTTAACCTGTTCGGGTATTAACCTGTTGAAAAAAGATTTTAACTTTTGTATATTTTTATAAAATACATGGGGGGAGTATATGGATATAACTATTATGAATTTGAGTAAGCCTAAGGAGGAGATAAACTATGATGATGTTTTTGATGTTGTTATAATAGGTGGTGGGGTTGCTGGTTTTTCTGCAGGTATTTATGCTTCGAGAGCTAGGATGAATGCTGTTTTAGTTGAAAAGTTAGGTCCTGGTGGTCAGATAGCAACAACTAATGTAGTTGAGAATTACCCAGGGATTCCAGAGATAAATGGTTATGAGTTGGGACTTAAGTTAGAGGAACAGGCTAGGAAGCATGGGCTTAAGGTTATTCTTGACGAGGTAAAGGGAGTTAATTTGAAGGAAGAATTGAAAACAGTTAAGTTGGCTAGTGGTAAAGAGCTAAAAGCGTATAGTGTTATAATTGCTACTGGTGCGGATTATAAGAAACTTGGAGTACCGGGAGAGGAGAAGTTCATAGGTAGGGGGGTTTCATTCTGTGCTACTTGTGATGCTGCTTTCTTTAAGGATAAGGATGTTGTCATAGTTGGTGGGGGAAATACTGCTTTGGATGAAGGACTTTTCATAGCAAACTTTGCTAGAAGTATTACTATTATTCACAGAAGGGATTCTTTTAGAGCTGAAAAAATCTTACAGGAGAGGGTTTTTGCTAATCCTAAATTTAAATTTATATTCAATTCTGTTGTAGAGGAAATTATAGGTAACGAGAAGGTTGAGGCTGTAAAGATAAGGAATGTTCAAACTGGAGAGATTAGTGAGGTAAAGACAGATGGTGTTTTTGTATTTATCGGTATGGTTCCGAATACTCAGATGTTTGAAGATTTAGAAAAGGATGAGTATGGTTATATAAAAGTTAACCTCTATGATATGAGTACTAATATACCGGGAGTTTTTGCAGCGGGAGATTGTATTTCTAAGTTCCTGAGGCAGGCAATAACTGCAGCAGCAGACGGAGCAATAGCAGCAGTTGCAGCAGAGAAGTATGTTGATAAAATAAAACAAAAAGTATCAAAGAAATAGTGGGAACTGAAGTATGAGAAAGCTATCAAACTTTAAAGTTACATTACTAGTTTTGGTTACTATATTGTTTGTATCTTCACCAATCCATTTGATGGGAGTTGAGAAAGCTATAGGAAAAGAAAGTGAAAAGAATTTACCAGCGTTTATATTCTCAGCGAAGGACATAGAGGGTAATAAAGTAAATTTGGCTGATTACCTTGGCAAGAAGATAATAGTTGTTAACTTTTGGGCTACATGGTGCCCGCCTTGTAGATTTGAAATACCTGAACTAATAAAGCTACAGAAAGTTTATAAGGATAAAATACAAATAATTGGTGTGTCTCTTGATAGGAGTCTAGGCGATGTAAAAAACTATAGAGAAAACAAATTCAATTATCCCATAATTTGGGACAGATACGGTGAAATAGCGTATCTCTACGGTGGTATTTCATCAATACCAACCACATTTATCATAAACACCGAAGGTAAAATAGTTGAGAGAATAATAGGAGCACGAACATTTGAAAGCTTTGAGTATGTGATCAAAAAATATATACCAAAGGCTACGAACAAATAATTTTGCTTTATTATTGAATTCTGTTGAAAAAACTTTTCCTTCACGGTAAAGAGATGTTATCTCGTAGCTGTGTAATTTTTACATACTCAGTGTTTTAAACACTATGTGTTTAAAACACTCAGTGTTTAAAACACTCAATTTTTGAATCCTGTAGACTGCTTAATTTTGTATTGCCTGTCTTCACTTTTTAATAGTGCAGAGATACTATGAATCTCTACGATAAAAATGAGGTGCTTCATAGCACCTCGTGCTAAATAGCACTCGTGCTTTAAGCACTTTGTGCTTTAAGCACTTTATTGATTAAGAAACAGGCATTGGCCTGTTAAGAAACAGGCACTAGCCTGTTAAGAAACAAGCATTAGCCTGATACAGGTATAGCCTGTTAATTTTTTCAAGACAATCAATACATTTTGAAAATGTGTAAACATATCATTTAAAAGTGTTTACTAATATGGTGTATGTAATTATTTATTTTGTTTTGTTGTTTTTGGTTGTTTTGTTGTATGTTTTGAGGAATAGTTTTTCGTTGGCTCACTATTTTGTTTTTAATAGGAGTGGTGGTGTATTTGAAGTTAGCATGTCTTTAGTTGCTTTAGTTTTTGGTGCTTCTTCGGTTTTTGGGCTTGCTGGTTGGGGGTATAAGTTTGGTTGGAATGCTTTGTGGTGGATAATACCGGGAGTTGTTGGGTTGCTGGTTCTATCAATTTTTTTCTCTAGGGCTATTTATCAAGTTAAGGGGGTAACTATATCTGACGTAGTGGAGAAGGTTTTTGGTATAGAAGTGAAAGTTTTGGTTAGTGCTATACTTTTTATTGCTTGGCTTTCGGTGTTAGCGGGTCAGATAATAGCAGGTGGTAATATAGCTTCGTATTTATTTGGTGGGAACAAAGTTGTAGGGTATGTTGTTTTTACTGTTTTGTTTGCGGGGTATACTGTTTTGTATGGTCAAGTGGGGACAATGAAAACAGGGTTTCTTCAAGTGATATTGATGGTAGCTGCTATAGTCGTTTTGTTGTTTGCTGTTTTTGGTAAGGTTGATTTAGGGGGGGTTAAGGAGCTAAGGAATATAACATTTTCGTTTGATGATAAATTTACTTTTGATTTTTGGTTTTCTTTGTTTGTTGCTGTTTTCCTTTCGTATCTTTTTGGTCCGGATATATACTCTAGGATATTCTCATCAAACTCGGAGAGAACTGCTAGGTTTTCTTTGATTATCTCTTCCATTCTTATTTTGATTATAGCTACGCTTATAGTGCTATTGGGGATAGTTTCTAGGTACTATTTAGGGAATATTGCTAATCCTGATAAGGTGATATTGGAGATTTCACTTGATTTGTTACCTGAGTGGCTTAAGCCACTCATGATGGTATTTCTTGTTTCTATACCTCTTTCTGGAGCTGATATAATTCTTGTTACTGTTACTGCTCTTCTTGTTAGGGATTTTCTTTTTAACATTGTGAAAAATGAGAAAGTGAGAGAGAAGTTATTATCTTTGGTGTTTGTAAGGATTTTTTCTATGGTTGCTATAACAGTTGCTCTTGTTATAGCTCTTTATGGGAAGGATATTATTTCTACATTAATGGTTGCCTACAAAATATTTTCAAACTCTATAACCCCCTTTATTTTAGCTTCTTTGGTTTTGATAAATAAGAAGAAGAGTAT